>CAZWGG010000219.1:0-8250 GCA_964633305.1 uncultured Bacteroidales bacterium | reverse complement strand
TATTGTTAATTCTCCTGTGGGAGCAAGCAATAAATTGTTAATGGTATCATTTTCCGTTCCACTAATAACCGGTAAATTTGTGAACTTAGCAGCAGAATCAATACTCAGGTTATTATCGGTTATATCCATCTGGGGCTCCCAGTTGGCAGAGTTGTTGGCATCTGTGCTGACATTCCCTGTCCAGTTTAACGTAGTTTGTGCAAACATATTCTGCACGAATAGAATCGTAATAAAGAGCAATAATGTTATTTTACAAGCCTTTCTTCTCTTTTGCTTAGAAGAAAAGCTATTCGCAGCATGGTAAAGTTTTTTCATATTTGTAAAATTTTAGTTGTTAATAGATATATTATTTATTTGTAATAAGCGGTAGAAACCAGTTATCACGGTTTAAAAGCTTTGTACGCACATCACTGGCTTCTGGGTATCCTGCTTTATTTAGCTTGGAATATATTCTATCGGCAAGAAATGCCGGATCGTTTCGGCGTATGGCAATTCTTACCAAATCGCCCCAACGTTGTCCTTCAAAAGCAAGCTCAAGTGCAGCTTCGTCAATCACCAATTCTTCAATATATGATAAAGAATCAGTACCTCCAGGAATTACTTTATTTTGTAAATAAACTCTTCCCCTAATTCCAATATTGCGATGCCATAACCCACGAACTCCCAATGGTATCTGGTTTCCATCAGCTTTTCGTGCATCGAAATCATAGGGAAATGGTAAATTTGTACGTTCCAAATAGGTAATATCTGCGGCATCAGGAACACTGTAATTGTTTCGTATACCATTATTTAACAAAGAATAAGCTAATTTATATTTGCCATCGCGGTTAGCTGCTTCAATAAACCGAAGATGAATACCTCCTGCACGGCACAAGAACCACTTTCCGCTTTTATCAAATGGATTTAACGATGAGTAGTTCGCGATATATTTCATAATAACTGGTTGTCCGTTTATCATTTTATAAGATCCCGAATTTCCCCTGAAATCACCTTTAAATTCATTTTGTTGTACCTGTGTATCCCAATTATCAATAGCAAGAAGTGATGGTTTTAAATAATATTTTCCTGCTGTATTTGAAAATAAATCGATGAAGGGGTTGGTAGGGGCATAATTGCTGTGAAAATACAAAACCCAGAACCATTCATTATAATACTCGATTGTTTGTTGCTCAAAAAACATTAAAGGCCAGTTATTTATAGCGCTGTTTTTATCATAATAATAATACCTGTAATACCCGCTATTGAAATTTGTAAGGGTATAAACATCACCATAAACTACTTTATATGAATCAAACGTATTATTGCCAATATCCCTTTCCATAACAGTTTTATAGTAAGAGGCAGCCTGAAGGTAGTTGTTATGCCAGAGGTGCAAATCACCCAGAAAAATCTCTTTATCGATAAACATAACGCTGGTATTATAACCATCAATTGAAGTCCTTAGTGTCAGATCAGTATAAGGGTCTTTATAAGGAATTGATTCCATAAAATTCAGTAACGTGTCAACCATTTGCTCAATAGAAAGTACAGGGAATTCAGAGTTTGTAAGCATCTTCAGGTCATCTACTCTATCAATAGTTTTGGTTATATATGGAACATTGCCATAATGTATGACCAGCTGCAAATAAAGCCAACTACGTAATGCTGCAATATCTGAGTAACGTTGGTTATATTCTTCTCGTGAAAGTTTTAAATCGTTGACCATGATTGTAAAATTCTCAAGCGCATCATTACAATCGTTTATCAGTGAATAAAACGGTTGAGGATCGGCATAAGGATTGTCAGCTTTAACATCATGGAGGTTAACCTGTCGAAGGTATATGCCTGCATTACCTGTCACATCCATCAGGTCGGCACGTAATTCGTTCATGATAACATATTGGGCGGCAAGATTTGTTAATTTGCCATATATACCACGTACTGCTGCATCTGCATCATATTTGTCACGATAGTGCTGTTCTGGCAATAAGACATCTTCAGGTTTGACATCCAGGTAATCTTCACATGAAAACAATACAGTTAAAACTAAAATAACCGGAATAAGAGATACTAACAGTTTATACAAATTGTATTTCATAAATGATCGTATTTTAACTAATCTTTTGAATTTCATTTTTTTATATTATAATCCGATTTTAATTCCCATAAATACTGATCTGGCCTGAGGGGTTAATGCAATATCGATTCCCTGGGCCAAAGAGAATTCACTCATACTGAATTCAGGATCCAAGCCCAGGTAGTTGGTGAATGTTACGAGATTATACCCGGAAATAAATACTTCCAAGCTGTTGATAGCACGCAGATGTAAAGGAATATCATAACTTAATGTTACATACCGTAATCGAATATATGACCCGTCTTCGATCCATCTGTCAGAGAAACGTGAGTTGCCTATAGGATCACCCCAGGTGGCTTTAGGTATTTCGGTAACTTGCCCTTCGGTTTTCCACCGGTTCAAAATAACAAGGGTTTGATTGTTTGTATTCTGCATTGATTCCAGTTGATAACGAAGGTGGTTGTAGATGTCGTTGCCGTAACTAAAAGCAATACATGTTTCAAAAGCTAGCCCTTTCCATTTAAACCGGTTCATTAACATACCCGTAAAATCAGGATTTGGATCACCGATAATCTGTCTGTCATTTTCATCTATTATATTGTTTCCATCAATATCCTCGAAATGTATATCACCTGCTGCAAAAGGAACCAAATCGGTATTAGGCATTAGGGCTTGTAATCCTGAAGCCTCTGCTTCTGCCTGGGTTGCAAATACTCCCAATGTTTTATATCCATAGAATAAACCAATCGGTTCTCCTATAGCGGTAAGAATAGTTGCTCCCATAAGGTTTGTGATTCTTTGATTTTCTGGAAATTCAATAATCTCGGTCTTATAATTTGCTATATTAATACCTATATCCCATTTAAAAGTGTGGTTCAGTATCCGGGAGTTTAAGGCTACTTCAAAGCCTGTACTTTGAAAAGCCCCGTTATTTTCGATGTATGTATCAAAACCAGATAGTGGATTGGCGTCAATTATGTTTAACAGGTCTTCGGTTTTATTCTGGTAATAATCGAAACTTAAAGATAACCGTTCCCTAAAAAGTGATAAATCAAGCCCGGTGTTTAGTTTTTTATTGGTTTCCCATTGTAACTTAGGATTCCATAAGGTTCCTTTTATTAATCCTTGTGAACCTAATAAATTTTGTGATATATAGTATTTTTTTGCAGTATGGTCTCCAATATCATCATTTCCTGTTATACCATAACTTGCCCGCAATTTAAGAAGGCTTATAACATTTATATCGGCTAAAAATTTCTCTGATGATATAAGCCATGCCGTTGCGACTGAAGGAAAAATACCGAATTTGCCTCCAAACATTGAAATTCCATTGGCTTCGTTACCAAAACGTGATGAACCGTCAAGAGACATATTTAAAGTAAGAAAATATTTGTATTGGTAATTATAATCTGCACTGGCATAAAAAGTGATCTGTTTCCAGTTTCCGATATATCCACCAACGGTTCTTAGATAGCTGACCCCTGTACCCACGCTTCGCATTTCATCGTTAGGTGAATTATAACCTTTTCCCCAATCGTCCTGAACCTGGTTGAAACTTAGTCGTACTCCAAGTGAACTTGAGAAATGGTGTATTGTGCTGAATGAATGATTGTAATTTAACCGGAAATCATTATTAAATGAAAATATCCGTTCTACTTTATGGGCCATCTTGTTTTCAGCAATCCCAAGATCCAAGGTGTCATTCGCAATACCAACGTGCGGGACAAAAAGATTATCCCTTCCTTTATCAAAATTAAAACCAATAAGGTTACTGGCTGAAAGGTGTTTACTAATTTGATAATTCACATTAAATGCACCGAATATCCTGTAATTTTTACTGGTTGCTTCCAGATTTTCTATAGCAGAAACAGGATTCCCAACACCCAGTATATCGACATCTTCAAGATTTGGGGAAATTGTGCCGGAAGGAGTACGTACATTAGGATATGTAAAGGGTGATTTAGTCAGGCTCAGGTAAATTGGATTTGTTGTAGGCTCATAACCGTCTTCTTTAAGGTCCTGCTGGTTATATGCAAAACCAAGATTTGCATTTACAATCAATTTGGTTGAAATTGTGATATCTGAATTAAAGCGTATTGAATAACGTGAAAAACCGGTATTTTTTATGATTCCCTCATGCTTTAAATACCCTAAAGAAAGAGCATATAATGCAACATCATCGCCTCCGCTGATTTTTAAATTGAAGTTTTGATTGTAACTATCATTATAGATTAAGTTCTGCCAATTTGTATTATTATGATAGCGATAATAATCAGGATATTCTTCAGAATCTATCATAAATGGCAGTGATTGTATGGAGTCAGGTGTTAAGCCGGAAGATTGCAGCATTTCAGCCAAATATATGCGGTAATCATCAGCTTGCAATACCGGGATAGTTTGCTTAGGTGCAAAATTAATTCCACCATAAGAGGTAAAATCAATTTTAGTTGCCATTTTTGATGCATGATGTGTTCGGATAAAAATTATTCCATTGCTGGCTTTTGCTCCATAAATTGAAACGGCATCTTTACAAACAGTTACATTTTCTATATCGTTAATATCAATGTAGGATAAAGGGTTGGATAAAAATCCGGTTATTATTGATTCTCCATATTGTTTGTTATCGTAAATCATACCGTCAACTATTATTAGTGGCTGATTACTGGCATATATTGACGAAAATCCTCGCAGGTACATATTTGAACCAATTCCTAAAACACCTGACCGTGTTTTAATAGTAAGTCCTGGTATTTTATCTTTAAATATTTCCTCTGATGAAGTACCAGGATTTTTCCAACCTTCATTTTTTGTACTTTGGGTTACAACAGAATTTGTTGTATAAGCTAAAGGTTTAACCGAATAGTAAGTATTTGCATATTCGTTAAATGAAACGTAATCTTTTTCATAAAGATAAATTAGTATATTGTTCTTGCCTTTTAAAAAAACCTCCTTATCTTGGTACTCTTCCTCCTGAACGAATATTGTGGCCTGATATGAAGGAACTTTTATCGAGAAAAAACCAGTACTATCAGTAAATGTTGAAGAGATACCGGAAGAAGATATAGCTACACCCTCCATAGGCATCTCAGAAGCTGCATCATAAACAATTCCGGTAACAAAAACGTTATTTGTATCATGAACATGTTGAGCAAAAATGATTCCCCCCAAACTTATTATGATAATTGTAATTGCAGTTCTCTTTAAATATAACATAATGTTCATTTTGTTATAAGTTATTCAAATACAGGCACTATTTTTAAATAATCCAATGTAATCGACATATTGTTTCCACCCCCGGTAATTTGTAGCCATAAATCCTGGTAAGTAACGAATGTATATTGTCCAAGAAATACCTCGGTAGCTGTTGTATAGGTTGAATCATTTACAGGAATTAGGTTGGAAATGGGTGATGGTGTACTAAATACAGGTGTTTCACCCATGCTTCCTATGACTTTTACCCGTTCAAGTTTTTGTTGTAATAATAACCCGGTATCCGGATAACGATAAGAAGCATCAAAGTCATTAACTGCTTTCCAGTAAAATTTATATTGGGTAGCACATACTTTTCCTACATGATATTGAATGGCACCGGGATTTGCACCATGGTTATCCAATATAAAATCGTAGCCACCAGAAGCTAATTCTTTTTGCCGTGTATAACCAGTCTGACCAACAAGTGACCTGGTGATATATTTAGTTGTATCTTCTCCTTCAATGATAACACGTTGAATTTTATCCTTTAGGCTGACATCACAATTATTTAAGATATAAATAAGCCCATTGCTTGCTTCAATCGAATTTTCAATAGCTGTTTGGTTAAAAGGAATTTTAACATTATAAATTGAAAACAATGTATCAGGAATGCTAGTCAAATCATATTGCCCGGAAAAGACCAAATCTTTACATATTTCCCAGTAAGTAAGACTATCTGTTGATTCGGCAGTACTCAACTCATAATATTTTCTGAATTTTGAGAATTCCTGATCAAATACTTCATCTGTAATAAGGATTATTGTAAAGATTGAATCTTCATTTCGAAGATCTCGAACATTATAAATAAAATAGTTGCTCCATACCATCCCTGAAAGTGTATCATATACTGGTTTACCTGTGACAGGGTGTATACCGATTTGAGTTGCTACTGTAGGGTCGAAAACCATTCCGGTAAGAGAATTTAAATAACCGGCATGTTTTGGGCATACATTGGTATTTTCTATATATTCCCATATATTTTGCTTAGGAATTAAAGGCTTGTCAATTATGTGTAATATTCCATTATTTGCAAGTAAGTCGAATGGTTGAACAAGAGATGCATCTTCGACTTTTCCATTAAGAATATCTATCTTGATATTTTTTCCACTAAAAGTTTTAATTTTTTTTATCTCACTAGATGGTGATGAAGAGTATGAATAAAGGGTAAAACCAATGTGATTGGCCACAAATTGATGTAGTTTTGCAGAGTCATTTAAAATAGTTTCATCAACAAGTGTCATGGCCTCGTTATTTGGAGCCCATAAGGTATACGATTTAGAACTGCTTAATTCTTTGTCCCATCCCGTTGAAATAAGACATTCTGCAAATTGAGATAATTCAGGTTTATCGTTTATAACCTCCATAATATCTTCCTGGACAACATCATTATTTAATTTGGTATGTTCATCCCATTGATCCTTGCATTTCCAGAACAAGATTACAATGGAGAATAAACACAGTAATAACTTTAAACGGGCCATATTAACCATATTTTTTTGTTTGATTAAAATTCATTCGTATGTATATTTATAGTTGTGCACCATATTTTTATTCTTTAGGATACCATGCCGGTTTATCAACAAGCACACCATTTTTGTCGACCCTTGGCCATAGCTGATCTGATTCATACGGAATAAATTGAATCATATCCAGCCATAAATATTTATCACCGTTATTGATAGTTACGAATTTTATCGTGTGTCTTCCTGTTGTAGGAACTTCAACAGTACCGGCAAGTCTTGAAGCAAATCTTCCGTTATAATCAGTCAGGTATACAGAATCGTTAGTATTGTAATTATATCTCTTAAACCCTTGTAATTCAAGCTCTTCGTCAGATATTTTTGGCAAAGAAGCATCAGTAGCTACTATATTTGGCAAGGCCTCATCATTAAAGTAAACCAGGAATTTGGGACGTCGATTGGGGTCATCAACATTTCTGGTACATATCCATAATTTATATTTCCCTTTTATGATCAGGGGGGTTTTAAATTCAATCCATTGAATTGCCGCTGTTCTTAAATTAATATTCAAATAATCACTGTAGATAAAATAGTCACCCATCCATCCTGCTTCAGCAATATATTCGATAGGCTCATCTATACTCCATGTTACATCGGCTAATTGTCCGCGTTCAATAAATAAATTGTTTCCAGGCTTGCGAAAAATCGCGGGCATTTTTCTTAATTCGGGCTGATCGGCAACATCCCAGTATATTGGCATAGGGAAACGAAGTTTAATGGCGAAATTCTTCTCAACTATGTGATATACCCCATTTCCAGCAGTATTATCACTAAGTGCCCTATTAACCGGCGCACCTTTTTCAAGTTTACCAAAGAATTCATCTTCATTGATTAAAACGGAATCTGCTTTGAGGCGAATAGTAATTACTTCTTGTGGTGCTAATGTCATATGAGAAGGCTCAGTAACAAGGTCACCAACATACTTAAGACTATAATCCAGGCAATGGTAAGCCATATATAGGTACAGGCTATCTTGTTTATCCTTCGGATTACCTGTATCGCTGTATGTTGCTTTTAAGTCATCATAAGAATTAATACCTTCGGAAGCGTAAGAGGCATCAGTATGAGCGAAAACCGTAAACCATCTTTTTTCCGTGTCTTCTTCATCTAAAGAAGGTATTATTTTTAAGGTATCATATAATCCTGTCTCTTTCAATGCTGTTGCAAATATGCTCAGGTCCGCATTCTGTTCAATCAATTCTGCAACCGACATATACACGGGTTCTAAAACAGATTTGATGCTATGTATTATTCCATTAGCAACCCGGATATCTTTTGTTTCTATTTCCGCGTATTTATTGATTTTGATTTTTGCTTCCCCATCTTCGAAAAATGTCCGGGCGGTAAGGTATTGGCCATACATAGTGGGTGTGATAAGTTTTCCGTCTGTAAACCGGGTTGAGTTAAGTGTATCAACAATAA
>CAZWGG010000218.1:4385-8250 GCA_964633305.1 uncultured Bacteroidales bacterium | reverse complement strand
TGCCCAGCTGGCACCAATATACATACCATGTAAATAAAAACTTAATTGAAGAATTAAAAAGGCAGTTAACATTATTGCAAACAAAAAAATGGAATTTCAGGTTTAGGCTACAGCCAAATATTGATATTGAAATATTGGAAGATTTTATATTGGGTGGAAAAATACCTGCCCAGGGCAAAACAAGGTGCCTTGCAACATCAACCCGGATGGATGTTTTGGCTACCGGAGACGTTACCTCATGTCAATGCTATCCCGAATTTGTTATTGGTAATATTAAGAACCGGGGAATAAAAGAAATCTGGAAAAGTGAGTTATATAATAAAGTGCGTAAAGTAATCAATAATGGTTTGACTCCCGTATGTTCAAAATGCATTTTGCTTTATTTAAACGGAATTTAAATATTCCCATTTTATTACATTATTTTTTTAATCCTTTAAGAATCGATGTAAAACTTAAAAAAAAAGTATGAATTCTCAGTTTGAAAATTTAGCATATTGTTGCATTCCCTGTGACGAAAGATGCAAGGCTTTTAGGGCAACAATAAACGACGATTATGCATTAAAATCGGAACTTGCCCGGCAATGGTCAACTGAAGATAATGCAGATTACAAACCGGAACAGGTAGAATGCTATGGATGTAAAGATAAAAGAGACCTGTTAAACAGGCGATCAAAATGTACTGTAAGGGCATGTGCCATAGAAAAAGGAATGAAAAAATTATAAATATAGTAGAATCAAAAGAATATGGGGAACTTAAAGCAATAAATACCACAAGTATGTTACTAAACAAAAACAATCTGATAAAATCAAAGATATTGTCCAAATTTTTCCTATTGACAAATGGCAGAATCTTATTAACAGAAAAACAAATATCTTCCTTATCTTTTCGGAAGGTAGTATAGGGTACGATATTTATTTAGATATAATGTTAATAAATATAAAAGAATATATTCAACAAAAAAAGTTGGATTTTAAGCTGATTAAAGATGCTGATCACATATTTACTTTACAATGGTCCCAGGACTATTTAGTGAAAACGGTTTGTGATTGGTTAAAAAACCAATATCTTGTTCCTACTAATTACTAAAAAAAAATTATGAGTAAAACTTTGAAATATTCATTAATTGCAGTTGTTTGTTTAATTATAATCACGGAAATTCTATTTCGAATTTTCTTTTATGAACAATTGAAAACAAGGCATACTACTACGAATAAAATTCCTGATTCTTTGCTTGTTTTTACACGAAAACCAAATGGAGAAGAACATTTAGTTTCACCTTCATTAAATCACAAATTCAGAATTAATAATCATGGTTTTATTGGTCATGATTTTAAGCTAAAAAAACACCCCGACACTTTCAGAATTATTTTTGTCGGTAATTCAAATACTGCCTCTACTCAAATGAATAGCAATAATAATTACTGTACATTCTTACAGGATATTTTCGATAATAATGGGTTTAAAGTAGAAGTACTAAATTGTGCCCGTGAAGGAGCTCATAAAGACATTCAAAATCTAAATTCAGTAAAATATGAACTCATAAATTTTGATCCGGATTTAATTTTGTTTGAATTACATGACCGCTTTGAAGTAAGAAATTTCGTATGGGAAGGATATAAGAATTATGTACTGGAATATAATCCTCATGATCCATCGACAAGAAAATTATGTAAGGACAGGGTTGATAGGATTAATAAATCAAAATATTTGACAATATTTTATGATGCTTCTTTTATTATTAGGGCATTATGTAAAAAATACATTGATAAAAATAGTGACTGGGATCAAGACAGGCTATTCCGTATAAATAAATCACTGGAAATATATTTATATACTTATATTACTAAAGATTCCAGATGTTATAATCCAATATACTATTATACATGGGATAGGACTATTGTTGAGCTCAAAAATGTCATACATACCTTAGATTCTATTGATTGTGATTTTGTTTTGATAAATGGCATATACTCAGAAGATCAACGGTCACTTTTTAGAAATAACGGAATAAAATTCCTTGAACTAAGTTTATTTCAATATTCATCATCTTTAGAAGTTCATTATAAACTTGATGGGCATTTGAATGAGACAGGTCATGCGCTTCAAGCTGAAAGAATATTTAGTATGCTTATTTTACATAATCAAATTCCAAAGAAATATTATCCTCAGAAGAATGAAGATAAATATTAAAAAAAAATTAAAATATAAAAGTATGAATACATTACAGGAAAAACTTATAATTAGCTTATTAATAGCGGTTATCTTCCTTTTAAGTAATTGTAAAAGCAATAAAAACCCATTTTATCAGGCAGTTAAAATTGATGAAAATCCTAAAATAGACGGAATAATTGACAAAATTTGGGAGAATGTACCGTATGAAACTTTAAAAAGAAAAAATGTAGGAAGTCAATTTATCGATGATAGTTTAGACTTATCCGCAAGATTTAAAATGGCATGGGATGAGAACTATTTGTATGCTTTATTTGATATTATAGATGATAATAAATATGATATTACAAAATTTAAGCACAAAATAGATATCCCGGATGGATATCAATGCGATTGTGTTGAATTATTCTTTGATATGAAAAATGATAAAGACAAAAAATACAATTCATTCAATATGTACGATGATGACTTCAGGTACGAGTTTGTTTATAAACAGGAAGCTGTTACAGGAACATATAAATCAGCTAAAGGTATTGAATTGGCTCAAAATGATAAATACAACGGCTATATTATGGAAGTAAAAATTCCATTTAATACACTGGGCATTAAACCAATTAAAGATTATGTTTTTGGTTGTGAGATAAGTGTTAATGATAATGATGATATACCTAATAAGCCCATTTATAACATGGAAGAAAGGGCCGTTTTATCATGGTCTCAAAAAGAAGGAGCAGAAGGATGGAGTAAAACCGATATTTATGGAAGTATAAAATTGGTAAATTAAAAATAATAATTTAGATTATTCTCAATTTCTTTAGCCATTTCAACTCTCATGGCAGTTACACTTAACCCTCTTAACCTTTATTTCAGGTGTTTCAAACAGTAATCGACATCTCTGTTTAGCAGTCCGTTCCAAAATCAGTTTACACTTTCCAGGTTATTAACCCTGTTTTAAATATAAAGTTTTGTTTTCCTCCAAAGGATGTCTTTTGGAGGATTTTTTTTGTCCATTTTTTTATTCCTAACTTTTTATTTTATGCTCTGCCTACGGAACCAATCCATTGGCAGTTCAGATGTCTGGTTTTCGTATTCCATTTGCCCTCTCTGTAACGCACAATCTTTCCTTAAGGTCTGTAAGACATTGTTTAGTTAACTTTCCTCCTATTTCTCTCCATCTTTTCTCAAAGCTACCATATTCTTGTAACTCTCCATTATTTGTTTTACGGTGTACTCAATAATACTGGAACCCTGGGTTTTGTGAGAGTTTCCCGTTTTCAATCGATTTAACAACTCCAATTTTACAGGCATAGCCTTGTCGATTTTCCCATTTTTCTCTTGCAAAAATCTTGTAATCACTTATTAGTTGTTCTACTTTTTGTTTCAAGAAGTGCTATCTTACTTCAAGACAAGACAGTATCAATCAGGAAAATTGGACATTTCTTAAAATAAACGATTAACTGTCTGAATATGAGTAAGATAATAAACCTGTCAAAAAAATATGGTTCGTCTAAATGCGTACTGCATTTAGACGAACCATATTTTCCCCCCGGCATGAAACGACATATTGTTTATCAAGTATATTTGAAATATGTAAAATTTTCATAAAAAAGAATAAAGGTTGATTTAGAGGGGAGAGAACAAAAATATTGTTTTAAAAAAACAAAGATCAATAATAACAATGTACAGACTATATAT
>CAZWGG010000218.1:0-4375 GCA_964633305.1 uncultured Bacteroidales bacterium | reverse complement strand
ATAGTAAGTAAGAGGATTAGAAGGGGCTTCGCCCCTTTCAAAAAATCTTTTCCCAGGATATAACCGATATTAAAGATACAAAACCTGTTGATGTTACCGGGGGTTTTTCTGCCAGCACAAATGTTTATGATGCAAATGGAATAGAAAACAGGAGAGACCCATTTTACTGGATGATAAATGCAAATCTAAATTTTAATTTTTACGGGATCATTAATTGCCCTTTTTCTGCAATAATTACCAAAGAAAATAAAACATTTAACCAACCTTCGTTTAAACAATTTGGCTTGAGCCCCAGTTACAAATTTCTTACCGTGCATGCCGGGTACAGAAACATGCAGTTTTCCCCATATTCATTATCTGGTCTCACCTTTCTTGGAGGTGGTATTGATATTAATCCCTCAAAATCGAAATTTAAATTTAGTGCTATGTATGGGCGCTTTAGTAAAGCAATACCAATTAATTATGCCACAAGTGCTGTAACTCAAGACCCTTCTTATGAGCGATGGGGATATGGAGGCAAAATAACCTACAAAAATCACAAACAAAGCATTGACTTAATTCTTTTTAAAGCATTTGATGACAAAAATTCCCTGCCTGATACAGTATCTCAAACTGGTATTACCCCACAGGAAAATCTTGTTTTAGGCCTGGCTACACGGAATAATATTACCGATAAGTTAGCCATAAACATTGATTATACTTTAAGTGCATATAATTCAGATATAAGGCAACCGGAAACCACCTTAAAAAACTATAAATTTGCCAATCATTTAGGTCCATTATTCACACCACACAACTGCTCATCTTTTAATAAAGTCATTGGTATTAACCTGAATTATCAAGCTACTAGGTTTAGTATCGGTTTTGATTACAGACGTATTGATCCGGAATATAAATCAATGGGAACTACATATCTATCTAATGATAGTGAAGATTTCACAGGTCAACTTTCAACCTGTCTTTTTAATAGCAAGCTTAGTTTATCAGGCTCTTTTGGTTATCAACACAATAATTTAGATAATAACCTTGAATCCTCAAACCGGAGGATCATCGGATCTCTAAATTCAACTATTGTTTATAGCGAAGCGTTAAATTTTTCAGTGACCTATTCTAATTATAGTTCAAAAGCAGAACCTACCCTTCAGCTTATGCAAGATTCAATAAAATTCATCCAGGTAACAGAAAATATAGGGTTTGCATCAAACTATAATATAGGTGACGAAAACATCAAGCATGGATTATCATTTTATTTAAATTATCAAATCGCAAATACTTTAAATCAAACGGCTACCGAACTTATAGAAGATGGTACAAAAATATCAAATACCAATGTTTCATACCGGCTCAACCTGGTTAAAATAAACATGTCGGGCAATGTATCTCTAAATTATACAGATTGTAAATATGCATCATCATCTAGCAAGACAATAGGACCGACATTCGGGTTTACCAAAAAGTTTTTTGATAAAAAAATACAAGCCAACCTTAGTTATTCTGTAAATAAAAGTTTAACCCCATTAAGCGAATCGTTAATGAACACACTAAGGTTTAACGTAAACTTTAGATATAAAGAACATCATTCATGCCAGTTTAATAATAATCTGTATTTCAGAAATAATAACGACATAGAATCAAATAAAACACAAAAGATGCAAGAATACCGGAGTAGTTTAACCTATAGTTATAATTTTTAAACAAAGAAAATAGATGAAGATAAAAAAAATACTGCTTTTATACTTGTTTATAATAGTACTCTCAAGCTTCTTAAAACCTGCATTATTGGGACAAAATTTCCCTATAAAAATAACAACCCGTATAATACCGCCGGGTTCACCTTACTTGAATGATTATATTGCTGCCGGAGCCAATAAATTATCTGCAATTATTAACCTTGAAGATACACATGAAAAAAACCTGCCTGTTTACCTTAGGATTACTATTAAAAGCAATAAAGTCTTTATTACAAATACGCCCAATTACAGACCTTTAACGCCACTGATAATTAATGCACTAACGCCACTGGAAATCTGTGGGGAGAATCTGTATCCCTGTTTGGATTTTAATAATCTGGAGGTAACAGGAATCACCAAACAAGAATTATTACAAAACGGGAAACTTCCGGAAGGATTTTATGAATTCTGCTTTTCAGTACACGATTATCTCAGTGGTAAAAAATTATCGCTTGACAACTGTCAATTCATAGACATAAAGCTTCTCGAAGCACCAAAGCCATTATTCCCCAGGCATGAATCAGTAATAAAATCATCTGATCCTCAAAATATTACATTTCAGTGGCAACTTGCCATGGCAAATCCAAATACTACTGAATACATATTATCTTTATATGAAATTCCTGATTATTCAACTGATCCGGTATCAGCCATAGCGAACCAACAAGCGAGACAAATCTTTGAATCCGACAATCTAAATACGACATCTTTACTCTATGGACCCGGGGAACCTTTATTGGAAATAGGGAAAAAATATGCTTATATAATAAAAGCTATTAATACAGAAGGTAAAAAAATTTTTAAAAATAATGGAATAAGTGAAGTAGCTTATTTTCATTATGGTTACCCTCAAAATGGAAATATAAAAATAGACTACCCTCAAAATAGGTATCTGTTCAAAACTAAAGAGCCAAGAATTTTTAAATGGTTACCTCCGGATAACTTAACAAAAAACCAACAATACAATTATAAGTTAAAAATAGCTGAAATAGCCGAAGGACAAAGTCCTGATGAGGCCTTAGAATCAAATAATGCCTGGTATGAATTCACTTCTAATTTACAAGCGGGCCCATTTTCTTTTGAACATTTAATAACCAATAAGTTCAAAAAAGGCCAACAATATGCCTGGCAGGTAAAGGCATATACCGATGATCAGGAAATAGCAAAAAGCCCACCAAATACTTTTTACGGGGCACCCATATTGGAAGAATTCTATGCAGGTGACCATAAAATAATCGTCGAACGGATTACCAATCCCAATTTTAACAATTTTGCTGGTGAAGGGAAACTTAGAATCACCAAAAATAGAGAATATGTAAAGGTTAACTTTAACAATATTAAACTGCTAAACACCGGGGCCAGTTTTTATTTAACCGAAGGATATGTAGTATCCGCAATGAACGATTTTGATCCTATTATTTTAACTCCTGAAATAACAGTAAATGGAGAAGCTATTTTCGAGGTTGATTCATTACGGCTGGATAAAGAAGTCCTGGAATTGTTGGGAAAAGTAAAATGGGATTTACCATTTCCCCTCAGTGATGGTAAGCCTGGCATAGTGTACTCTAAACCCCTTTGGGTGAATTACAATAAATACACCTTGTTGGGAATTTTACCAATAAAAGAAAAGTATAAGTTCAATTTATTAGATCCTTATAATTTTACATTAGAACTGGATGAAAAATCCGATTTTGTAATCAGGGGCAATAATACGTATATTTTAAGGTTTACAGGAAATATTTGGATGCCCGAACAAATTAAAGGAACCAAAACCAAGCAGGTAATCATTCCATTCCCAGCATTTAATCAATTATTTTATAATACTTTTGAATTAAATCTTGAAAATAATATTAACCTGGTTAAGAACACTAAGTTACATCTTATCCCGCGAAAACTCACCTTAGATCTATCAGAAGACGAATCTCCGGGAAAATTAAGCGAAGATAAATATTGGAAAGGATTATATTTTGATGATTACATAGTCCGTTATAACACGGATATTGATTTGTTTGAACAGGTTTTTTTTTCGAAAGATTACGATTACTCCTATAGCTTAAATGATTCATCTGCTGCCAAGTGCTGGATATCAGGCACAGGTATGCAATTCCTGCTAGATAAAAATTTTACTGAAGAGGAGAAATCGTTATTTAATACATTTCCTTCAAAACTCACTCAAATTAATTTATCAATTACAGATAATGCTGTTTCGGAGAGTCAACTTAAGGGCACTATTATTATTCCTTTGATTAGCGAAGAAAAAAAATTTTCATATACTGTACCTATCACCGATGAAGGATTTCAGGATGGTTACCTTGATGAAAGCCTGGATGGCTATTCTTTTGTTTATAATGCGGATAGGAATGAGCAACTGCTTAATATTCATATAAAAAGGGCAGTGTTTGAACGAAAAGAAAGAATAGATATGGTGATTGATGTTGAATGGCCTGAAATAAATACGAAATTCGAATCACTTCACGGGTTTAGGATTTGGGGGAATTACGACATTGGTTTTAAAAAACCCAACCAGTTTATAAACCTTACACATCAAATTCCTACTACAATAGGTGAATATCCCATCCAAATTACCCAATTTGGGGCAGGGATGAACAATGGATTATATGCTTTCGGACTTTCTGCCACAATTG
>CAZWGG010000217.1:0-8253 GCA_964633305.1 uncultured Bacteroidales bacterium | reverse complement strand
CTTCATTTATAAAATTTCTTTCAAAGGTTCTCTCTGTCAGATAAACTTCATCTCTAATATCACTGATTTTAACAACTCCCTTATTTTTAATTATTTGGTGAATAGCATACTGAATTCTATCATCCCTTTTTACATTATGAACAGAGAGTAATATTTCAATTATATCACACATAATTTCTATTTGTGTTGATAAGTCATTTGTAGCCAAAAGGTTATTATGGAATTTATCAATCTCAATGTTTTTTAATTGAAGTAAGTTATAACAATTATCATTTAGAATTTTTGGGTCAATATTCAGGAGATACTTAGAGGCAAAAGGATAAAGTTGAAGGACTACATATTGAAATGGCCCATGAGTTGTTAAAGTAGATGGATTTAAAGATTGCCCGTATAGGAAAAGTCCAGAAAGCTTTTTGTTTCTGGGTTGAAAAAACATGTCGTTTTTCGACTTTTGATACATAATGCCAGGATAACCCTCTGCATAAAGCGTAAGTTCCATTGAATCTGATACATCATTAGATTCGTCGCTCATTATACAGTTTACATAACAGCGAAGACTTTCACGAACTTTATATTTTTGAAATTGCATGTTTATTACAAAGTATTATGCGCTGCTAATTTTGTTTTTTTAAATCGAATAATTTTATCAATTATTATAAGAATTATCGAATAATATCCTATAATTGCTAATGGGTAATCTGGAATATAACCAATTGCAAACTGTGCTGTTCCAACCATAACAGAATAAAGTGTCAATGAATAAAATAATCCTTTATTAACATCCGGATACTTTAATGTAAGAAGTCCAAGCACAACTATTGTTGTAGGACAGGGCATTAATCCATAAGATGAGAATAAAAAATCTTTAAGTAAAAATTTAAAACCGCTCTCCCATATATACGTCGGATACCAGAATCCAAACAAAATAAATAGTGCTATAATAAATCTATAAAAAGGTATATTTTTAAAACTGAGATTGTTCTTTTCGACTTTTAGCTCTCTAAACCACTGAAAAAGTATAAATAATAATAAAAAAGGTATAGCCCCCCAGAATATCAAAAAGTAAATACCCATCTTTTCATAAAACAGATAACTCATATAAAGTCCTACATATAAGAATAACCAAGTATAATTAATTAAAAAATAAATTGTGAATTTCTTTTTCTTTTTATTCTTATTGATGATTATCAAAATAATTATAACAAGTGTTAATATATGAAAAACCGGAGAAATGTATTTTCCTATTCCATTTATATAATCCATTGTGATTTCATCAAATGATTTCACGAATAATGCTGGCGAAAAATTATTCATTTTAAATCCTCCCTAATTATTTATTTGAACATTATATAGATTTTTGTAAGACCAATTTATTAATCGAGTATCTCTGAGTTTAGTTAGTCTTTGCAAGAAAACGCCAAATACTGCGTTATTCTTGCCTTGAAAATAGTCATTTACAATCAGTAAACTCCTCATTTTCAATGCTTCGAAAGCCTTGTCTTTGACGTTTTCTTATCAAAGACTTTAAAAAATCGGAGTTTTCTGGCAGGCACTAGTTAACTGGCAGGAATATATGAAAAAGAATTTCCCCGATAGTTTTCAAATTGTTACGTGGTAAGTGCTTGTCCTTATTCATAGCTCCACCCCCTCAGTCACATGTATTTTGGTGTAAATAATTGACTAAGCAGGCATTAACTGATGCAAGATAAAAAAAATATACAATCATTAATTCCCTTGTACAGTAAATAATCTTAAAAAATTGATGGACATTATTTTTTTGTTAATGAATAGAAGATAAAGGCTTTGCAGCGAGGAATGCAAGAGAGTGTGAGAAGAAAGTGGGAGAGGAGTGTGAGTGAAGATTGAATTATTGATCATTCTTATCTAAAACTTTGCAGTAAGCTTAAGGTTATATACCCTGCCCGTAAGATAATTTGGTACTGCATACGTATTATTGATGTTATATTGGTTTTTTATCGTTTTCACCCATTGGTAGGAAGCCTCGTTTTCAATTCCAAATAAGTTAAAAATCTCAAAGCTTATCCATATGTTTGCTAAATCTTTGAATAAACTAAAGTTTTTTAATGATTTCGATAACCCTATATCCACCCTTCTGTAAGGTTTTAGCATAACATTTTGGTCTGGCCTGTCATAGTCGGGCGTTCCATATGGCAAACGGCTTGCATAAAGTAAATTCAGGTGGACCTTGTAGTCGGGGTTGTTTGGAAAATAATCTTGGAAAAACATCCCGAAATTCAGCCACTGGTCTGTTGGTCTCCTGTAAAATCCGGGTGTAACCACTGTTTTATCAGGTAATAAATAGTAATCTTTGTAAATATCTTCCCTGGTCTGTAAAATTGACAACGAGGCCCACGATTCGGCATCTTTTACAAATTCACCGTTTATTTTAAATTCAATGCCTGTGGCATATCCACGGGCAATGTATTGCGGAAGGTATTGAATTTCTACATCATCGACCTTATAAGGGATTAAATTCCACAAATGCTTATAGTACATTTCTGATGTAAAAACAAAAGGCCTGTCCCATAAAGAAAAGTTATACCGCGTGCCCAGCACGTAATGGACAGATTTTTGGGCTTTTATATTTTTATAAATAGCACCGTCGGGGTCCCTTAACTCTTTATAAAAAGCAGGTTGAAAATAATACCCTGCAGCGGCGTGAAACGTAAAATCCGAAACCCAGTAAGGTTTTATAGTGACCACTGCACGCGGGCTAACCACAAGCTGGTTATTGTATGACCAATAGTGTGCCCTTATTCCCGTTGTTAAAAAATAGCCGGCGTTTTTACTACTAAAATTGTATGTATGTTGAAAAAAACCGGTAAATCTTTCGGAATATAAATTGTTTTTCGATTTTGTGGTATGGTACAATAATACTTCGTTGCTTGAATAAGGTATGGAATACCCCACCGAATCAAGCATTTCCCATTCTCTTACTTGGTCATCAATCTCTTCTACCTGGTATTTTACCCCCCATTTTAAGTTGCCGTTATTGCTATAAAAGCTTCCTTTATGTGATATGGAATAAACCCGGGCATCCAGGTAATTCCTGGCGTGATTCAGGTATGTTCCCACTCCCAGGTTAAACAGGCTGTCACCAAATGTTTCCGATCCCATAACATTATCTAAATAATTTATTAAATACTGCCCCTGTATATCATAAGTTACTTCTTCGCGGGTATTGAATGCCGATGCGGTGAATTTGAATAATAATTTTTCGCTTGGGTGATAGTCAAGTGAAGCAGAACCAAAAAACGTTGTAAATTTATCAATCTCCTGTCCGTCATAATACACTTTAAAACTTAGTGTTTGCTGGTAGGTGCCAAATGTTGTTTCACGGCTTTGAGGAACCACTTTATACTTATTTTGTGAAACAATACCTAAACACGAAATTTCAAATGTTTTTGTAATGTCGTAAGTAAAATAAGTTTGAATATCAAGAAACGAAGGCTTATAGTCTCCTTTTGTTTGAAGGTTGCTTAAAAGATATTGGTTGGTTTTGTAACGGATACCCGTAATATTTGTAAATTTTTTATTTTTCGATGCCCCTTCAACATGTGCTGTGGCCCCCAGGAAACTGCCCGAGAAACTGCCACCAAACCTGTTAGGTCTTTTATATTTAATGTCAAGTACCGATGACATCTTGTCCCCATATTGTGCACCAAAACCACCTGCCGAAAATTGCACCGATGAAACAAGATCGGGGTTTATAATACTTAACCCTTCCTGCTGCCCGGCACGTACCAATAATGGCCTGTAAATTTCCACATCGTTTATATATACAAGGTTTTCATCGAAGTTACCTCCCCTTACAGAATATTGGGAACTGAATTCACTTCTTATGCTGGCCCCGCCAAGGGTACTTAACATCGATTCTATACCACCTGTAGCCGTGGGTAACATATCAATTGACCGGGTATCAATTCTTTCAAGCGTTCCTGCCCGGTCATACTTACTCTCTATGTATACTTCTCCAAGTTTTTCTGCCGTGGGTTCAAGCTGGCGCTCAATAAAATACTCTTTGCCATTATTTATATTTACCGGTATAGTTATATTTTTATACCCCAAAAATGAAATTTCAACGGTAAACGCTTTATTGGCAGGTATTTTCAATTCAAAATTCCCGTCTTCATCTGAAACAGTTCCTGTAATAAGTTCCTGGATAGTAACATTTGCACCAATTATGGGCAGCTTGTTTTCATCCAGTACCCTGCCTTTTAGCACGCCAAATTCTTGTCCAAGAGAATTAATTGCTTGAAAGAAGAATAAAATAAATATATACTTCCAGGTTATTCTCATCCACTATTCAGATGCTAAAACATTAAATAATAAACTATGAAATATACATAAAATTGCATGAAACCCATTAATTCTTTTTCCTTTTAAAATCACCTCTTTTTAAAGCTTCAAAAAATTTAAACCATGCAAACGGATTAAGAATTTGGTAAGAAGGGTACATTCCTTTATTGAATGTTTCCTGGTATTGTTGTTCCATAACATACTGGAAATTCTCACGTGCATTTGGAGAATTTTCAAGGATTATTTGTGTTTTAAGCAAGGCTATATTTTTTCTGGCCCGTTCCATATCGTCCTTGGGTAATTCTAAATTCAAAAATGCATTTTTAAATTCTTCATAAGATTTCCATGGATATATTTCAACTTCTGCAATCATAATAGTGTCTTCTTCCAATACAATATCAAGGGTTAAGAACGGTTCAGGCAGGTTATCAGGTATGGTAATTACTTTTTTCTTATAACCCAGGCACGAAAACAGAATAGTATCATGAATTTCAGTCACAAATGAAAATTTTCCCTGGGGGTCGGTTATGGTACCCCTGAGATCATTCATAACAAATATATGGGCAAAAGGAAGGGGCCGAAGCAGTTCATCTGTAATTCTTCCTGTAAGCTGTACAAGTTTAACATTTTGTGAATTTACTTCAGATAATGTTACAATCAAAAAAGATAAAACCAATAGAGTACCCTTCATAACAAGTAATTTCATGCCGGAAAATAATAAAATTCCTTGATCTTTCAAAAATAGTTAAAATATTGAATAATCAAGTCTATGAAAAAAAATCTAATTCATGTAAATTTGTAGTACTTACAAATTTGTTATAGAACATAGTGTTAACCTGTTTGTTTAAATTTGGTATATGGTTATACAAAAAGAAATTACACTTCGAGGCTTTTCAAGAGGGTTTCACCTCATTACACGAACTATAATTGAAAATTTGGATAATTTGCCTGAAAAAGGATTATTAAATATTCATATAAAACATACATCGGCGGCATTGGCATTAAATGAAAACGCCGATCCGTCAGTACGGGTTGATTTCAAAAGCTTTATGGATAAGCTGATACCGGAAAATGACCCTGTGTATACGCATACGCTTGAAGGAAGCGATGATATGCCGGCCCACTTAAAATCAGCTTTATTTGGGCAGTCATTAACCATTCCTGTCACAAACGGCAGGCTAAATTTAGGTACCTGGCAGGGAATTTATTTTTGTGAATTCAGGAACTATGGAGGGGCACGTACATTAGTACTAACTGTATTTGGTTGAATATGTTTAAATTAATGTTATTTTAAAACCGTTGACTATGAAATTAGAAGAAAAAGACAAACAACAGATAAAAAAAAAGGGAATTACTGTTCAAGACATTGAAGAGCAAATAAAAAATTTCAAAAATGGGTTCCCCTATATGAAAGTTGTTAAGGCGGCAGCAATTAATAAGGGCATAAAACTGGTTAAAGGCGCACAGCTTGAAATGTTTAAAAAGAAATATGAACAGGCACAGCAATTGGTAAAAGTTAAATTTGTTCCTGCCTCTGGTGCGGCAACCCGTATGTTTAAAGCACTTTTTGAATTTGAATCGGCTTATAAGCAATCTGGTTTTGACCATTCATTAGTTAATCATGAAGCTTACAGGCATATTAAAGAGTTTTTTAACGACATCGAAAAATTTGCATTTTATGACAGGCTTAAACAAATATTGAAAGATAAGGGAAAAAACATTGAAGATATTCTTACTGAACAGAGGTATAATGAGCTGCTTGACCTTCTGTTGGGCGAAGGAGGATTAAATTACAGGAGCATGCCTAAAGGATTATTGATGTTTCACAGGTACAATACCAGCAACCGTACTGCTGTTGAAGAACACATGTATGAAGGAGCTGTTTATGCTAAAAATGCCGATGGTAGTGTAAAAATCCACCTTACCGTGTCACCGGAGCATTTGCCAGTATTTAACGCGTTAGTTAATGAAGAAAAAAAACAGATTGAAAATGAGTTGAATGTGAAATTTGATGTTACATATTCGGTCCAAAAACCATCTACAGATACTATAGCTGTTGATATGGAGAATAACCCTTTTCGAGCTAACGGCGGATATTTTTTATTCAGGCCAGCAGGACACGGGGCGCTGCTTGAAAACCTGAATGAGCTGGATGCCGATATTATTTTTATTAAAAATATTGATAACGTGGTTCCCGACAAGTTGCGTGCCGATACTGTTTTATATAAAAAGGTGTTAGCAGGTGTTTTACTTCACTACCGTGAAAAAATTTTTAATTACCTCTCCATTATAGAGAAGGAGAAGTTAGATAAGAATACTATTGAGGAGATTAAAGATTTTATTTCAAATGATTTGTGTATTCAATTTAAGCCCGAGAAGTTCAAAGAAGAAGATGACCTGGTACATTTCTTTAAAACAAAACTTCATCGTCCTATCCGTGTATGTGGAATGGTTAAAAATGAGGGAGAGCCGGGAGGAGGACCTTTCTGGGCAGAAACTCCCGATGGTACTGTTTCATTGCAAATTGTTGAAATATCTCAAATAGATACAAAAGATATACTTCAACGTGCCATGCTCGACAGTGCCACACACTTTAATCCCGTTGATATAGTATGTTCGATAAAAGATTATAAAGGGCAAAAATTTGATTTGCATAAATTCAGGGATCCTAATACAGGATTTATATCAAAAAAATCAAAAAACGGTATTCCATTGAAGGCACAAGAACTACCCGGTTTATGGAATGGATCGATGTCTGACTGGAATACAATTTTCGTGGAAGTTCCCATAATAACATTTAACCCGGTAAAAACAATTAATGATTTGTTACGGCCTGAACATCAATAATTCCCTTAAGGCCAAATAGAAAAACAGTACATCGATATACCATCTGTGGCTTGTTAGGATGTATTGTCACAAGTTCGCGCAAAATTGAAAAAATAATCTATTCAGCAAAATACGAATATATTTTGTATTGGAGTTTATGATCAAATATAAGCCCGGTTCACGTTAATGCAACTTAAAACTTTATTATATCAAAAAAAATTGCTAAATTAAAGTATGGAAACAGATAACATAAAAACCTTTGAAATTTTTTTATAGGAAATTAATGGTAATACAAGCTAAAAAAGTAGTAAAAGCATATACTTATGAGAAAGTTTTTTATTTTGATTTGTGCAATTTTTGTTATAGGTAAAATAACAAAAGCACAAGATGAGAGATTTAAGGCATTATTCATGTATAACTTTACAAAATACCTTGAATGGCCTGTAGATAATCAAAACGAGGAGTTTGTAATTGGAGTGTACGGTAGCTCTCCAATTATCCAGGAGTTAAATATAATTGCACAGAAAAAAACAGTAGGGAATCAAAAAATTGTGGTTAAGAAGATAAATTCACCTGAAGAACTCCCTGCATGCAGTATTTTATATATACCTGAAAATAAATCTTCTAAAGTTAGCGAAATAATAAAAAATTGTAAATCAAAGGGTACACTTATTATTACAGACAAAGAAGGTTTAGGAAAAACAATTGCCGGTATTAACTACGTTAAAGTAGACGGTAAACAAAATTTTGAAATTAATAAAAGCAATATTGAAGGAAAAGGCATAAAAATAAATTCTGCTTTGTTGACTTTAGGAATAGCAATTAAGTAATAATTTAAAATTTGTGAACAATGAATAAGATAAAGACTATATTATATATCCTTTTGGTTATTTATGTTAGCATTACAAATTTTTCATACGCACAGGAACAAAAAAAAGATATATCGCAAATGACAAAGGGAGAAGTGATGAACCTAACGTATGATGAATTATTGGAAATGCCTTTTGAAGATGTAATTAAGCTGGCTGAGATTGTTGGTGTTAGCGCCGAAGAGCTAATGCAGATGATATTTAATAAAGAAGTAACCACTGCTTCTAAATCTAAAGA
>CAZWGG010000216.1:0-8257 GCA_964633305.1 uncultured Bacteroidales bacterium | reverse complement strand
CATAGCCGAACAAAATCAGAAAGTCCTTGAGCAACAGGAAAAACGCCGTGAAGGGGTAGATGAGGTAACGCAAAAGAGCCGGGAGGAGACCGAAAAATACAACGAAAAAGTGCGTCGCGAACAAGAAAAAGCTATAAGGGAACAAGAAGAAAAAAATCGCCGATTAAGTGAAGAAATAACCAGATTTAATGAAAAGCTTTTACAAGCAAGAATAGTTGAAGAAGAAAGATATATTGAAGAATCGGAGAAACTAAACAAAGAAATTGTAGAATATAATAACAAAGTGCTTGAAGAGCTAGAAAAACAAAGTAGTGGAAAAGATAAAAATGCACAAAATTATAGTGAACAGATTGAGAAAGAAAATAAAAAAGTTCAGGAACAAAATGAAAAAGAAATTGCCCGTATAATAAAAGAGGCTGAAAAACAAAGCAGAACAATTAAAACAAACAATGAAAAAATTGTTCAAAAGCTTGAAAAGAACCGGAAAAAAATCATAGAAGAAAATGAAAGCTACAGAAAAAAGATACTTTCTATAAACTTAAAATACGAAAAAGAACAGGAGAAAAAAGAGAAACAAATTCAAAAAGAGCGTAATAGACACTCGGTTCTAATAGAAAGGTACAATAATAAAATATTACAGGACCGTTCAAAAAATAGAGAAATACTTCAAAAAGGTATTTCTAATTACAAAAGAATGACTAATGAAATGAAAAAATAATATCATAAGCATATAAATAGTTTGTTATACAGAAATAACAAAATAGAATCTTCAAATGTTTAGAGAAAGAATAAACAGTTTTATTGCCAGAAGTGTAAGATTTATTTTTTCACTTGAAAAAGTATTTTCCATGTTAAATTTTTTATACTAAACATTAACTGGAAAACAATTAAGACTAGAAAAGTATTAGGTATTGGGTCAGATCAAAGCATTTGATATTTTTTCGCGAACCAAGTGCATAAGATCTGGCAAATTTTCTTCATTAAACTTATTTATATCAATAGGTTCATGGATTATTAATGAAGCTTTACCAGGTAAGAGATTGGTTGAATTGGAAGGAAGAATATTCTTAGTGCCGTTAATAGTGAGAGGTAAAATGGGTAAGTTTAAATCTAATGCCATTTTAAATGCTCCCCTTTTAAAAGTAGCAAGTTTTCCGTTTTTTGCCCTTGTGCCCTCCGGAAATATAACAACCGACGTTCCATTTACAAGTTTTTCCTTTGCCTTCTGCATACTTTTTAAAGCCATTCTGCTGTTGGACCGATCGATAAAAATATGCCCTACTTTTTCACTTCCAAAACCTATTCCGGGAATCTTTCTTAATTCTTTTTTCATTACCCATTTTATATCCAACCCTAACCAGCCATATATTACAAAAATGTCATAATAACTTTGATGGTTTGGTATAACTATATACGATGTGTTGGGCATAATATTTTCTTTTCCCAAAACTCTAACAAACATAGGTGTAAAAAATGAATTTAACCTCGACCAAACAACTCCCCCCAGGTAACTTCCTATTTTTTGATTAATAATACCTGAAAATAGTACAGCAATTACTCCAAAAAACAATGTATTAACAACAATAAACGGCAAAAAAACAAACCATTTATAAGGTTGATAAATAACATATAAAACTTTTCGCCACATAGAATTCATTTATGAAATGATTGTAAAGAAAGATGGCAAATATAGGAACATTTAGAAACATAACTCAATCATTATTCTTTTTTTGAATATAGAAAACTAGAAACCAGACGAATAGAGAATATAAAATATACATTTCCGGATAACAAGTTTTAGTGAACCTTTCTTTGAAAAATGTCCATGAACAGGCATTTTACTATCTATGACCCAAAATTGTTTATTAATTCATATTAATTTTATTATTCTGTTTTAATCTTAATTCAACTTCTTTTTCTATTTCATCAATCAATTCATTATACATTTTTCAGGTAAAAAGTAACCCATAACGGGGGGATTGAATAAAGAAAATAGTTTAATATTGTTAGCAAATAATTTAATAGTAAGGAATTAAATAAATGGTTTTTTCTATTTTTATAAAAACTTTTTTGAAAGGCAGGTTACCTTTCATTATTTATATCATTAATAAATAGAATTCGCAAATGAGCAGTAACTCTCTTATTGATAAAATAGGAACCGGAGATTACAATGAGCTTGAACTTATTTATAAAAAATACAGGACAGAATTTATTAGATGGATATGTAAATCAAATACATGTACATTAGAAGATGCAAAAGATATTTATCAGCAGACTATATTAATATTTTATGAAAATATAGTAAATGAAAAAGTCATAAAACTCAATTGTAGTATTAAGACATATATTTTCGCCATAGGCCGAAATAAGATGTCTGAATTATTAAGAGATAAAGGGAGATTCACAGAAGAAGTTTATATTGCTACTAATATGACAGTTGGCGATACATTAGATTTTGATGACAATATGCAAGAAAGTAAAGGGGTGGAAAAATGTTTAAAAATACTAGGCAACCCCTGTAAAAAAATATTGGAGCTGTATTATTATCATAAAAAATCAATGAGAGATATTTCAATTGAAATGGGGTTTAAAAATGCGGAGACAGTTAAAAATCTTAAATACAAATGCATGAAAAGACTTAGAACAATTTATGAAAAAGAAATGTGTTTTAAAGTAAGCAAAAAATGAAACAAGAAGATAGAGACATTGCACTTATCGAAAAATACATGGAAAACAAATTATCGAATAGCGAAACTGTTGAATTCGATAATCGCAGACAGCAAGATAAGTCGTTTCAGAAATTACTTGAAGATATGAGTGTGTTAATTACTGGAATTAAAAATTCGGCACGTTATGATCTTTTATTCAAATTAAAGGAAACAGAAAATTCATTATCAGCAGTTAAGATTGAAAAAGAAACTAAATTATTTTATCTTAAAAAATATAGAGCTCAAATTGCTGTGGCTGCCAGCGTTATAGTAATTATTGCCAGTACATTATTAATTACTATCTCAAAACGACAAACAGATGTAAATGAGTACTTAAATAAATTTTTTGTTCCATATCCTAATCTCATTCATCCGACACAGCGTGCAAACGACGATCAACTTTCAAATGATGAATTGGCTTATTATTATTATGATAACAAGCAATATGAGTTAGCCATTAAATCGTTTGAAGAACAATTAAAAAAACAGGAAAATATTGCTAACCTTATATTCTATTTAGGTAATTCGTATTTATTTGCAGGAGAAACAGACAAGGCAATTAAAAATTTTACTATATTGCTGGATAAGTATGAAGTATATCAGAATCAGGCAAGATGGTTCTTAAGTCTTTGCTACCTGAAAGAAAATAAAGTAAAAGAAGCTAAAGAACATTTACTTATTTTGAAGAACTCAAAAAATGCATATAGTGAAAAAGCAGGATTGATTTTAAAAAAAATTGAATAATAAGTAATACCTAAAATATGTAAACCTTAAATTTTATTTAACTATGGCACTAAAAAAAGAAAACGATGCAGCAATGAAGACAAAAGATCATGAACCAAACGATCCCCAATGGCCTGATTCACCCTTACCAATGTCTAAATCATTTAATACTTCTACTACTATCGTAGCAATAGCAGCTGTTGCTATTATTATTTATGTTATTTATCAAATATTTGTTTGTGGATGTGGTTGATAATATTTGTTACTACGAATGTAGATTTGTTTATAATGGATCAGAAAATTTATTTTTTAATTTGATCGATATCATCAACATACCCACAAAAATGACAACTGAAATTATCCACCAGTATAATTTCTTTTGTTGAAATTTTAGGGGTTTCATATCACCATAGGGAACAAATGCAGCCCATAAAGCAGGGTGAGCTGTATATTCATCTGCATTTTTTATATAGTATATTTTTGATTCATGCAAAGCATTATTTATAGTTTTTTTCATTGATAATTCACGGTAGAAATATTTCATGATTTCAGATGTGCTTTTATCATTAGCCTTCCAAAGGCTATGAATTATGGATGGACAGCCTGCATAAGTGAATCCCCATCCCATACTTAAGAGTCCTTCCCCGGGCTGTACCTTTCCAATACCGGTTTCACAGGCACTTAATACGGTTAGTTTCGCTTTTAGGTTTAATGGAAATAATTCATACAGATAAAGTTTTCCATCATTTAAAGAATCATTTGTATTTGCAAATTGAAGATATGAGCTTAATGGCTCTTCACGATTAGATGAACCATGAACTGCCAAATGTATCATATCATAATCTTTACAAAGTTTTTTAAAATGTGTTTCCGAAGCATTCTCACCAAGATAAAACTTACCTTTTAACAAGTGTGTTATTTCTTGTATTTCCTTATTTGAACCTAACAAAGAATTAGTTTTCTTATTTGTTATAAAAATATTGTTTCCTGTGGTATTTAACTTGGAACCTGAAAATCCCAGGGCAAATATATTTCTTACTGATTTATTTGCTGTTGAGTTTAATGATTGACTTAATAACCTGCATGAAAAGGCATAACTTATCACGTATCTATTAATAAGGTAATCTAAATATTTATAATTTATCAAATCACTATTTGGTAATGAGGTTAGTAGTGATTCAAAAGGAAGATATGCAAGTTCTCCGTCTGGTATGATAATAATATCAGAATATTTTTTACTTTCTTCTAAACTATCATCTGGTAATAAGGGATTGAGTAATAATTCGTAAATAATATTTGAATATTTGGTGAATAAAATAAAATCTGATTTGGATAAAACATTGAACCTATCAATTAATTTATTGAATATTTTAATGCTATTATCTAATGAATCATTTCTTTTTATTTTAAATAATTTAATATTGTTTTTAGTTATTGTAATGGCATAAACGGCTTCGTTTCCCCAAAAATACTCTATAATTTTGCTATTGCTTACTATTATAGATTGAATTTTTTTTAATTCTACATCATACTTTTCATATTTTGTATAATAGTAATTAGGATATGATTTTTTTAGTAATTCATTTATTTTTTCAGTATTTCTGTAGATATCA
The DNA here is from genome assembly GCA_964633305.1 of uncultured Bacteroidales bacterium. Lineage (GTDB taxonomy): Bacteria > Bacteroidota > Bacteroidia > Bacteroidales > UBA10428 > CAZWGG01. The sequence continues at coordinate 3,213 of CAZWGG010000216.1, read as the reverse complement.
AACAATTCTGAATTTATTTTTTTTATATAAGCAGAATCCTTATCTTTTTTTTGTTCTTCCTTTTCAAGAATGGTTTGATAGTGTGACAGTTGATACTTCAATTGTTTTTCTTGTTGCTTAATACTGTCGGGTAAAATTGATTTAATTAATATATCATTATTAACATAATTATCAAACAATATTCTTGCCCTGTTCTTTTCCAAAAAATTAAAAAAATATTGTGAAAGAATGGTTTTATTATCATTTGATGAATTGAACAAACAATGTGCCGTATTTAACGCATTTTCATATATGGTCTGCGTATTTTCCGCAAATAATAATTTTGTAGCGTCCTGATCGTAGTAATTCCTTGATAACGTAATAAGAGTATCTGTTAAAGTATATAGTTTCATTGAAGCTTGAAGATATTTTAAATTTTTTGTATTATCGAAAAGTGTTTTTAATAATTTGGCTTTCTGATAGAACGCTTCACGCAAGTAATAATTTTTATCAATAGATTTTATATCAGGTATAGAAAATATATTTTTATTGTTAAAATTATTAATTCCTGAAATTATTGAGTGTTGAAAATATTTTAAAGCTGAATCTGGTTTATTCATTTCAGCATATAACTCACCTAAATAGAGGTAAGCTTCAGATGTTTTCTGATGTTTCTTTCCTGCTTGTGTTATTCTAACAGTTAAACAATTATAATAATACTTTAATGCAATATCATATTTTTTCAATTTTTGATATGCGTAACCAAGATATTCGTAGACATATGAAATATCTACTGAATTGACAGAAAGTAAGTTATAGATATTTTCAGCTTTTAAGCAGTACCTAATTGCTTTTTCAATAGCTCCTTTCTGAATTAAGGCAAGTCCAAGATTATTATAGTTATTTGCAACATAGCTATTTTTAGAAGTATAATTTTTTTGATTAAAGTCTATGGCTTTCTCATAATATTTTATTGCATTCTGATAGTCTTTTTTTGATAAATAAATATTTGCTATCATTGAATAGCATATTTCTTCATAAACTTTATACAAAGAACTTGAATCAGCCAGTATTCTTAATGTCGCAAAACAGTATGAAAGCGCTTTATCATAATCCCATATCTTTCGATTTGCAACTGCAAGGCTATAGTAACATTTTGCTTGTGTTTGGATTTTTTTTGTTTCTGATGGTAATTTTTCCAATATATTTAGTGCTTTGTGGTAATTATCTAATGCTTTGTATGGCTCCAAAAACAGCCAATTATATAAATCACCAAGTCCCAAATAACTATTTACTACATCTATGTGGTTATCTCCGAAGTTTTTCTTTCTTATTTTCAAGGACTTTTGATGCATTTCTAAGGATTTATCCGGGATTTCCATCCAGTGGTAACATTTTCCCATATTGAAATACAAATCCGATAATAACGTATCATTATTCTTAAGATTTTTTAGTGCAAATTTTGAACATTCTTCTGAATGAGATAAAGCTGTAGAATACTCTTTTTTAAGAATATAGCACCATCCAATTTTGTTTAATGTATTAATATATTCTCTTATTTTGTGCTCATCATGAAATTCCTGAGAAGCAATTTTATAATATACTATCGCACTATCGACATATCTGAGTGTGCAAAAGGAATCGGCCTTTGAATAGTTGATATTGGTTAATAATGAGCTTTTATTCTCTGTTATTTTTTCTTTATAAGTTGTAATCTTTTTTCCCTGTATTTCTTTATTCCTAATCAGGAAATAAATAGCTGCAACTATAAATAGAAAAAGAAGTATTAATGATAAATATTTTAAAGTTTTTATCGTTACTATCATTTAGCCCGGATTATTTTATATTAACCCTTTCAATCTTTAAATATAAAAATAGTAACAAAATAATGTACTATAGCAAGTTAATTTTATAGCAAGACATATCCTAATTTAAAGCTTATATGAATAGTTGGAACAAAAGTATTGTAATTATAATTGTTGTTCGATATTCCAAAACCTCCAAACAAGTCTAAAATAACATTACTTTTATAAATGTTTTGAATACCTGCAGTAAAATTAATTCCTTTTGTCCGATCATATTCAGTATAGAATATATCAGTATTATCAAAATATATTCAACTAATGCCTGGAAATAACCGGCACTTAAATATTGTGTTTCAAACTGATATCCGAATTCTGATGTAATAGGAAACATATCATATCCTCATACGTGTTTGTTTTTTCCAATTCCAGGCGAATGAGGTCTGATAAAGTTTGTGAATCAATCACTAAACCTTTAGCGTCAGCATTAATTACAGCAATAGTTTGTTCCATTTGTGCTTGTATATTAATTTCGAGTAAAAAAAGTATAAATGCTACAATGATTGATTTATTCTGAATTGTTTTCATGACTTTTAAATTTCAGTAAATAATTTTACAGCAAATTTAAGTCGTGAATTTCAGCTGGGGAAACAGCTTTTCGCGCTGTAATGGATAGTTTTAGCGGTAGTCATTTATATGAATAAATAACTATAATTCATTTTGTGTTTTTTTTATATTGCGCCATTTATTTTCTCAGGATTTGTAGTATTCGCAATATTTATTTTTTTGTATTTGCGAAAATCACAAACAATTATTTTTAAAAACTTTATGATGGCTCACTAAGTCTTAGTGAGAAAATGCATGTATTTTTATTAATTATAACTTAACCTAACGATTTACAATTAATCCCTGGCATAATAATCAACAATTACATCATCAACAAGCATCTTCTTACCTTGATAGGATATTTTCCCGGAAGAAGGCGTTACTACAACTACAGAAGCACTGCCCGCTTTTATTGTAAATGAGGTTATTCCATTAACATTTTTCTTTATAATTTTTCGCTGCACAAGATCATAGAGATTGCTATTATTTTTTCCTACTTCTATTTCTATTGATTTATCTTGTTTAAAAGGATTATAATAAAGGTAAGTAGGGTAGGCCTTTTCCCTGAAAAAATCAGTAGCCAATGTATTAATTTGCAAAATACCATCAATGTTAGTTGTACGAACCATACTTCCTAAAATTCCAACGTGGGAGCTTCCGTAAACACTAAATTGAGATGCAGGCGGATTTTTTTCATTCCACAATGGTCCGTCACCCTGAGCTACCGGAGCTTTTAAATGAGCATATTGTTTATAAGACGGATGTTTTATAATTCCTTCATATGCTATAACCCCTTTTGTAAATTCTTTTAATTCAGGTAGTGTTT
>CAZWGG010000215.1:0-8258 GCA_964633305.1 uncultured Bacteroidales bacterium | reverse complement strand
TTTCATATGACGCTGTCAATTTGCTTATCTACTCCAAATTCATGTAAGCCCGGTGCAAGAACAAAAAGCTCACCATCATCGGCAATAGCCATTCTTGTGCGGTAAATACTTTTATTTCCTAGCCAAGTACTTTTGAATTCGGCAGGATTAAGATAAACAACTACCTTTTTTAACTCACTATCTAAAAGCTGGAAATTAACTTTTAATGATAAGTCGGCAGCCAGCTTGAAACATTCAATATCATCGCCAATATACATTCCCCGTACTTTTAGTTTATTATCTTTTCCTTTTCCCACAACTGTTTGAACATATATTACAGGCAAATGTGAAGCAAAGTTTTCCGATGCATAATTTAAGACACTACGAACCGGATTTTCTGCCCTGCCCATTATTCGTTCCATACCGTATACAGCTCCGAGGAAGTGACTTTTGTTTATTGCTTCGGCACCGCCTGTACCAACAAAAATATTTTTATTATAGTTAGCCATACCAATAACTTCGTGGGGAACAACCTGACCAATAGAAAGAATAAGATCGAAATTCCCATTTAAAATCAAACTATTTACTTGCGCTGGCCATGAGTAATTAACTTTACCTTCGGATATGTTGTATATATATTCACCAGGTACATCTCCTAATTTTACCAGGTTGTTTCGCCAATCATGTTTTCGGAATAACGATTGTGGCACTTCACCAAACATTTCATCAATTTCATTAGTTGTCATTGGAAAGTGAGTTCCTATGGCGGGAAGAATATCGGTAAGCCTGTGTTCATAATATTGCCATGCATACCGTGTAAGTTCACCTGCATGTGAGTGAAAACGTGTAATATCCGGTGGTATGACAAGGACTTTTTTACGGGTACCAAGCTTTTCAAGAGCTTCTAAAAGCCCTGTTTTTAAGTCTTCCGAATTTAGTATATCATTTTCCGAGCCCCTGCTGTAAAGTAGCATATTTATTCGATATGTTAATTAAGAATTTATACCTGTTCCCAAGTTGGCTTTTCAGGCAAAAGGGATTCAAATTTTTCTATCAGTCTTTTTTCATAGTCACCTTCGTAAGTGCCGGCAAAAAATCTATCTAATCCTTCGTTAAATAGTAATTCCCATGACTCATCTTCTTTCCCCGGGTTTACAGGAAAAAACAAAACACCATTTGATTTTGCTGCTTTTTTATCGCCAGGAGCATCACCGATCATTAAAATTTTGTCTGGAGGATATTTTCCTACTGCGGCTAATGCGATATGTTCTGTTTTTGTTCCATATTCCTGTCCTGCGATAATGCTAACATAATTGGTAATGTTATTTTCTTCCCATTCACGTGTTAAAGCTTCAACAGGGGTTTGTGAAACCACTATAGTATCAGCTTTTTTTATCATTTTTTCTAATGACTCCTTAACATAAGGGAATGGTGATATACCGTAAACCATCTCCGCTATATCTGCATTTACCTTTTTCGACCATTTTAGTACCAAGTCAATCAATGAATCGTTAACCTGTTTTGCATATTTCTCCAATACAGGGTTACCAAGCTTTGTTTCTTTTTTTATCCATTCCTTAAGAGGAGAGATATCCTTAATTTTGGGATTTCTCTTTAACACATCTTTTCTTTTGGATAACAATTCAAAAAATTTTTCAACAGCCAAAAATCTGTTACAACCTCTTGTTTTTGAATACAGGTTAACGAATTCCCAAGCTTCCCTGGCAAATTTTGAAACAGTTTGTAACTCAAAGTATTTAATAATATTAGGACAAAAACATTCTTTTTGTTTAATTTCCATGGTATCAAATACACAACCGTCGGAATCGATTCCTATAAAGAATTCATGTTGCGGTTGGAGTTCTTTTAATTCTTCCTGCAGGTTTTTGGTCATATTAATTATTTTTTGAGGGTATATTTATTTTTCTTTTAAAATAGAGTATTGTAATCAAAAAGCCTGAGATTATTCCAACAATGTTATTATACATATCAACAGGATTATAAGTACGGCCGGTTATAAATTTTTGAACCATTTCTGTAAGTATGGCAAATGTAATCCATAATATCATATATATTCCTTTTGTCAAATTATTCTTATGAATTATTGTTTGCTTTCCTTTAATAAATAACATGCCAAGTAAAAAATAAGTAACAAAATGTTCTGAATAGTCAATACGAAATTCAATTTGCTCTGAAATACTAATTGTTGATTTTGGTGTAGATGGTATCAGAGACAAAATAATTACCGTCAAAAACCAGAACCAGAATAAGAATTTTAATATGATTTCACTTTTTTTCAACGGCTTAAAGATTATTGAAGTACTTATTTTATAACACTTTTCAAAGCCATAATGTTTTCAGTACTAACTCCCGGTGGCATTCCTCCTGCACAAGATAAAATAAATTTTGATATGTCATTAAGTTCTTCTATTTGTTGTTTTGTTGTTGAGGAAATAACAGCCGGGGTACTATTTGCCAATACATCTCTTGGCGGAACACTCCCCAGTATAGTAAGTTTATTACCGCTTAATTCTTTTATTTTATTAATTGTGGTATATATCCCCGGATTGTAAAGGTTTATCCCAATTTCAGGATACATAGCTACAGATGCTTCACACTCAGCGTCATTGTGGAAAAATTTCACTGATGCTTTAACATCATAAAGTTCTTTGAAATAAGGTAATCCATACTCTTTAAATTCTTCTGTTCCAACGAACCCAACAATATCATCGAGCAATAAAATTCCATCAATAGAAGGAAAAGTTTTACGTTGGAGCTCATGCCATTCAATAAGAAAATCAGTGATTATGCGCATTAGCTTATGAATACGTTCAGGGTCCATAAGGCTGGCTGTAAGAAATTCGGTGGTACCCATAAGGAATGTAGCAATATTCAAAGGGCCCCTGGAAACAGAAAACCTTATTTCATGCCCGGCAGAAACGATTTGAGAATGCATTTTTTTCAAACGGTTCAGCATAAAAGGCAAAAGCCCGTCTGTTTGTGAGTTTGGTTTGACTATCTTATCAATATCTTCGGTTTCATGGATAATCTTTTCTGCAAAAGGGAATTCATTTTCATAAAACAAGCATTTTGCACCAAAAGCTGAAGGTTCGGTACACATTCCGTATTCACTCCAAAAGCCAGGCAGAAACCAAACGTCAGGAAAAGTCTCAATTGCCTTCATATTTGCCTTAAACCAGGTATCATCACTGGTATAATAGTCAATTATTTTAATACCGTACCAATTTGGAAGCCAAGGGCTGTCGATGATAAAACCTACAGGAATTTGTTCACTTTTTTTGCCTTGTACGACATTAATCAATTCAGTCCATTGTTTATCTGTCATTTTTTGTTCTTTTTTAAATTTTATTTTAATAGAATAAAAAGTTTTTTGGTTTAATTCTAAATTCCGTATATAGTTCTATACTCCCCCAAATGCACTATATCCGCCATCAACGGGTATTACAATCCCTGTAATAAATTTTGAAGTATTTGATAACAGGAAAAGTGTTGTGCCTTGCAATTCTTCAACCTTTCCATACCTGCCCATAGGAGTGTTTCCTATAATTTTTTTGCCCCTTGCAGTAGCTTCTCCTGTTTTTTCGTCAATTAGTAAAAAGCGATTTTGATTAGTAAGAAAGAAACCCGGGGCGATAGCATTCACACGTACACCTGTTTTCGCGAAGTGAACAGCGAGCCATTGGGTAAAATTGTTAATAGCAGCTTTGGCTGCTGAATAAGCAGGAATTTTAGTTAATGGTTTATATGAGTTCATGGAGGAAACATTTAAAATAGCACCTTCCCCTTTTTTAAGCATATCTTTTGATAGTACCATTGAAGGTAAAAGGGTTCCCATGAAGTTAAGATCAAATACTTTTTGAAACCCTTCAAGTTGAAGCCCATAAAAAGTTGCTTCCAAATTATCAAGGTCCGTTACATTCATTTGTTCCACTTTAGTAGTTGCCATAGGATGATTTCCTCCAGCCCCGTTAATTAACAGATCAATTTTGCCAAGTTTCTCAAGTATTTCGTTTTTAGCATCTTCAAGAGAAGTTTTATCAAGTACATTTGCTTTAACACCAATGCATTTAATACCAGATTCTTGTTCTATTTCGGCAGCAACTTTATCTGCCATTTCTTTGTCAATATCAAGAATCACAACTTTAACCCCGACAGAGGCCAATCCTAAAGCCATGGCTTTTCCAATCACTCCTGCACCACCGGTTATGGCACATATTTTTCCTGTAAGATCATCAAACGAAAGTTTATTCATTAGTTTTTAGTTTTTAATATTCCTGGTAATATTTAAGATTTTCTTTTGTAATTATATCAATGGGTAAAAATATATTTTTTTTATACTCTTTTTTTAACACAAGGTGATTAAGTAGTGCCATTATTCCATAGTATCCTTGATCAACAGGTTTCTGACTTATTAAGAAATCAATTGTTCCGTCTTCAAGGTAAGGTATATTTTCATCAATAAGGTCATAGCCTATCAGCCTTAAGCGCAGATTATTTGATTTTATGAAATTGGCTATTTTATAAACACGAGAGCTGGAGACAAAAATTCCTTTAATAGAATTAGTCGAGTTAAATACAACAATCATTTTTTTGTTAACTGATTCCTGGTTGGTGTCTTCTATATTTATAGTATGAATTTTTACTGGAATATTATTATGATCATTGAAATAATTTACAAACCCCTTGTTCCTTTTTAAAATATGCCTGTGGGTAGTAATTTCTTTTGAGATATTGATCACAAGTATATTAGAATCTTCAGATAATCCCCAACTCATTAATTTCCCGGAAAGGTAACCACTTTGTAATGAATCTTGTCCAATATATGACAGGTAATCAATTTCTTCAATGTTTGAATTAATTAATACAAAAGGTATATTGTTTGTACTGCATGATTTGGCTAGTTCGAGGGCTTGTGCATAATGAGTGGGTGCAAAAAGAATTGCATCAGGTTTTTTTTTTAGGATTTTGGTCGCCTGTTGCTGAAATGATGGTGCGTCAAACTGATCAAAGAATAAATATTCAACTTCTATTCCGAAATGGTTCATTTCAGTTAGGGCTTTTTTTATGCCAAGTAACGGCGCATTCCAGAAACTACTATCATGTTGAATTTCAGGCACTAAAATTGCAAACTTGTATCTTTTTTTTGAAGCGAGTGAACTTGCGAGTATATCAGGTCTGAAATTTACCTTATCAATTATTTTCAATATTTTTTTTTGTGTATTCTCAGATACCTCTCCCCGGTTATGTATAACACGGTCAACTGTGCCAATTGATACTCCTGCAAGCCTTGCTATATCGGTTATCCGTATTTTCTTTTTATCCTTGATAATTGGATGTATTTGAAAATTTATAAGTTTGTAATTTTCTTCCGTGTACGTACACGAGATGTATGCAAAAATAAGAAAAAAATAAGAATATGAATAAATTTTTTGTATTTTCGTGTGCGTACACGACATCATTTAATGAATTTAATATTTTATTGATAGAAAGTGAAACTGAAAAAATATTCTTTTGGAGTTGGAGATAGATTTGGCCAACAGGGTTTTTATCAACTGCAGGCAATAATGAAAGCCAAAGAAGTTGGATTGGATATTACACCGGTCTGGAATAAATCAAACAGGGAACATAGTATTGTTCATACAGAACCATGTGATGTAAGGCTGGAAGCTGATGAAGCTGTGGGAAATGCCAACTGGAATGGCCAATACCTTGTTGATGCAGATCACATAAACCTCGGTAACGTGGATAAATACGTACAATCATCTGATTTTTTCACTATCGACGTTGCCGAATTTATTGGGAAGAAAGCAAAGGACGAAGATTGTAAGGAATTTCTTGAATTTAACAGAAACTATATCGGTCAACTTTCTATTCCGGGAATTAACCAACCATATACGATTACAGATAGCTTATTAATGAAAATTGCGGATAAATTTCTTTTTGCTATAAAAGAAGCATCCAAGATTTATAATTTCATCGTTGAAAGAAAGGGTATTGCTAATTTCATACCGGAAGTTTCAATGGATGAAGTTAATAATCCGCAAACCCCGGTTGAAATGTTTTTTATACTTGGGGCTTTAGCTCAATTGAAAGTACCTGCACAGACTATTGCTCCAAAGTTTACCGGAAGATTTAACAAAGGAGTTGATTATGTTGGGGACATTAAGCAATTTGCCAGGGAATTTGAGGAAGACCTGCTTGTAATAGATTACGCAATTTCAGAATTTGGATTACCGGACAACCTGAAATTAAGTGTTCATTCAGGTAGTGATAAGTTTAGTATTTATCCGGTCATGCGAGAGCTCATTAAAAAGCATAACAAAGGTATTCATGTAAAAACAGCCGGTACTACCTGGCTTGAAGAAATAATTGGGTTGGCTCTTGCGGGAGGTGGATCATTGGAATTAGCAAAGTCAATTTATAGTAATGGCTACAAGAGGAAGGAAGAGCTTTGTGAACCTTATTCAACGGTTATTGACATTGATTTTAATGAACTACCAAAACCCACTGCAGTGGAAGAATGGAACAGTGAGAAATTTGCCAATTCGTTGCGTCATGTTCCTGGAAATAAAGATTATGATCCCAATTTAAGGCAATTACTACATGTTTCATATAAAATTGCTGCCGAATATGGATATGAATATATCAAGCACATAAATAAAAATGCAGATTTAGTTGGTAAACAGGTTTTTGATAATATATATGGCAGGCATATATCCAGGCTGTTTTCATTATGAGAATATACTCGTATCACACGACAAAAACTAACATTAAACCTTAAAAATCATATTATGAAAAAGTTTCTTGACGAAAATTTTATTTTGCAAACAAAAACTTCACAGATACTTTACCATGAGTATGCTAAAAACTTGCCAATCATTGATTATCATTGCCATCTTAATCCGAAAGAAATTGCTGATGATCAAAACTTTGATAACCTGGCACAGGTATGGCTTAATGGAGATCATTATAAATGGCGTGCCATGCGAACAAACGGTGTGGAAGAAAAATATTGTACGGGCAATACATCCGATTGGGAGAAATTTGAAAAATGGGCAGAAACCGTGCCCCAAACCATAAGGAATCCTTTATATCATTGGACACATCTTGAACTAAAAACTGCTTTTGGAATAGAGAAATTATTAAATCCATCTACGGCAAAGGAGATATATGAAGAAGCTTCGGCAAGATTAAGGACAAAAGATTTCTCAACCCGTAATCTAATGAGAAAATATAAGGTTGAAGTAGTTTGCACAACCGATGATCCTGTAGATTCATTACAATATCATAAAAAAATAAAGCAAGATAATTTTGAAATCAAGGTTTTACCGGCATGGAGACCTGATAAAGCCATAGCCGTTGAAGATCCCTCTAACTTCAACAAATACCTGAATAAGCTGGCTGAAGTAAGTAACCAGGAAATAGTTAACCTATCTGATATTCTATCTGCATTGGAAAAGAGACATAATTTTTTTCATAATCAAGGTTGTCGTTTATCGGATCATGGGTTGGAAACATTATATGCAGAAGATTATATCGACAGTGAGATTAAAGCAATCTTTAACAAAATTAGGGGAGGTAATGAACTGGATGAATTAGAAATTAGAAAATTTAAAACAGCACTTCTCTATGAACTCGGGGTAATGGACTTCAAAAAAGGATGGGTACAACAGTTTCATATTGGTGCATTGCGCAGCAATAATACACGTTTATTTAATCAGGTAGGACCCGATACGGGATTTGATTCTATTGCCGATTTTAACATAGCATTACCTTTATCAAAATTCCTTGATAAACTAGATCAGAAAAACCAACTTGCAAAGACTATTCTATACAATCTCAATCCAAGAGACAATGAAGTTATCGCCTCTATGATAGGTAATTTTCAAGATGGTTCTGTTCCGGGAAAGATGCAGTTTGGAGCAGGCTGGTGGTTTCTCGATCAGAAAGATGGTATGGAAAGGCAAATGAATGCTTTATCAAACCTTGGTTTATTAAGCAGGTTTATAGGTATGTTAACCGATTCGAGGAGTTTTCTTTCTTATCCGCGCCATGAATATTTTAGACGGATACTTTGTAACCTTATTGGTAACGATGTTGAAAAAGGAGAGATACCTGATGATATGGAACTGCTAGGACAGGTGATTCAGAATATTAGTTACTATAATGCAAAGAAGTATTTCAAGTTTGATGAGGGTTAAACTTCTAATTAGTCTTTGCAAGAAAACGCCAAATACTGCGTTATTCTTGCCTTGAAA
>CAZWGG010000214.1:0-8276 GCA_964633305.1 uncultured Bacteroidales bacterium | reverse complement strand
AATGGTCTTCAATATCAAAATTAGTGCGTGCAAATTCAAATCCTTTGAAGAAATTTTGCCAGCTTATATCCAATGCTTTCGGATTGCTTAAATATTGTTGGTAAAGCTTATCAACCGAATCAATCTCATTATTTCCTAAAAATGAAAGATCGTCCATCTTCGTTTTATAATGACATACCTTAACTACTAAGATAACAATAATATAACAAATACCCTTTTTAAGGGTAACACTTTACATACGAAATTGTTTAAGAATTCATGGTAATTGTAGGACAAAATAAAACACTTCCTAATTCAATTTAGACCTTCCAGTTTATTCAATATATCCCTGATATTTCCAGATGGCCTGGCGGCTCTCGCATCTATTATTATCCCTTCTTTATCAATAAGTATAAAACAGGGTACCCCATGATTCTTTAAATAATTATTTCTAAATTTCGATTTCCAACCCTTTTCTGCTCTTAACTGTATTCCCTGTAAGTTATTTTTTTTCATAAATTCTTTCCATTGATCTTTACCTGAAAGACAAATGCCTACAATTTCAATATTTTTATTTTTATATTCGTCCTTAAGCTTTTTAAGAAAAGGTATTTCCCTAATACAAGGAGCACAAGTTGTTGACCAAACATCCACATATAGATACTTTCCTTGAAAATCGTTTAAGCGAATTGTTCTTCCTTTATTATCCAATAAAGTAAAACCAGGAGCAGGATTTCCTTTTGAAAGTGGTTTTAGTTCCTGGTACATTTCATTTATCTCATCAAAGTATTCTTTATCCATCTTTTCAGACAACTTTTTCATTATTTCATCATTTACTTTCAGTTCATTTACCTGTTCTCTCATCATGTCGTTAAGAATTCGATTTTTAATCTTTGAATTCGTAAATGAAGATGTTATTACGTTAAGTATAGCTAACGTTTCAGGAAAATCTGAATTATTTAATGATTCATGTTGCTCAATATGCTTTTCAGCCTGGTATTGCACATAATCCATTAACAGCTCTCTATATGAATTAAGTTGTAAATGATTTGCATTATTCAGATCAAACGTTGAAAAAAATGAATAGTAGTCGTCATCAAGATCAATATTAGTACCTTTAATTGATTGATAACGTATTGGATATTCATACCTAAAGTCAGCCATGGTATAATTCAAATTCATTTTTTCCAATTCAATGAATTTTTTATCCACATTTGTATTTGATGATATCAATTGATCAAATCGCTGGTTGAACATTTTCATTATTAAATCAAATTTCGGTATGAAGGCTTCTTTTTCTTGGGTAAATATTTTAAAATCACCATCATAAAAGACTATTTCATGTAATAAAAATGTTTCAATCAAATAATTATTGACTTCCGAACCTTTTCCTGAAAACTCCAATGTTTCGTCAAATGCACCGGCATTTAACGAAAGGGTTAAACTGTCGCCCGGTGCCAAAAATAACGGCGCCCGTTCATTACCGCTGTAAGTGTAGTATCCGCTTTCATTTATTTCAAATACTATATTAAAATTACCTGATGAATCAATTGAGGTGGAAAAAACAGTATCATTATTGTATACCTTTACCTCGTTAGCTTCATTATTTTCAATGTGCCCAGTTAATACAACAGGTTTCATAATCGTGTCACTGGTACATTTCATAAATAGAAATATTGTAATTAGGCTGAATAGAAATGACTTTTGTTTCATTTGTTTATATTTTAATTTTTAATGGTCAGATGGAACTCACAAGAAAAAAATAATCATTTTTGTGTGTGTAATAAAATGATTATTTTTTTACATGTTCGTTTCATTCTATTATTGATAAAAATTTCAAACAAGTTTATTAAATTTATAATACTAAAAAAAGTATTTTATTATGTATAAATTTAAAATTTTTGTATTGGTTATTGTAGGGTTTGTTTTGCTAAGTAGTATGGCCTGGGTTAAATTAACACTGGTAAGACCTGCATTAATCGCCCTTCCGGAATACATAAAAAGTATTGCGGTGATTGACAGGACACTTCAAGATGAATCGGCTGAAAATAAGTTTGAACAGACCATCACGGGCGAATTCTTCAAACAGGATGAACAAGCTGTTCGTCAAACTATAGAAGGAATAATTGATGTTTGCTCTGAATACAATTTGTATACTGTTGCCCGAACTTCTGAGAGATATATAGGTGATGGTACTAAAACTACTTTTCCATCAGCCTTAAATTGGCAAAAAGTTTCGGAGTTATGCGATAAACACCAGGTCGATGCAATTTTAGCCATAGAAATTTTTGATTCTGATTTTTTGGTCACAAATCCGGTTAATGTAGTAAGACAGATTACCGAGGGAAAAGTAATTCCAGGGCATGGTTATCATATAAATGGTATAGCCGTGATAAACTTTGGAGTAAGGTTGTATGATCCTGCCAGCAAAAAAATATTGGACGAGTACCAGGTTTCACATAGAATAAATTTCGGAGGTTCAGGAAGCACAGCCCTGGATGTTGCAAACCAGGTATTAGATAAAACAGAAGCAATTAACCGCACCAGCTACCAATCTGGACGTATTTATGGAGAAAGAATAACTCCTAGTTACTATACTGTTACAAGGGAATTTTATAACAAACCAAAAAGGAATAATGATCTTAGTTCGGGAGTACGTAATTCAGAAGTTGCTGATTGGAATGGCGCTATTGAGTCGTGGACAAAAGCGCTAAATTCAAAAAGAAAAATAGCAGGCAGGGCAGCATTTAATATAGCTGTTGCTTACGAAGTACTTGGTGAACTGGAGAAAGCAAAAGAATGGGCATCTAAATCATATACCGAATACAGGGAAAAACGAGGAAATGATTATTACAGAATGCTAGTCAACCGTATAAAAGAAGAATCTATTACTAAAAATCAGGTGTCAGATAAATAGTCCGAAGTAGGAAGTCGAAAGTTTGAAGTTGCCCTGTAACTAATTCAACTTATACCTTTCTTTAACCTTTTTATTTGCAGGCATACTATTTTTTATATACAATATCGGCAGCAGTTTTCGTTTTCAAAATATACATACCACTTGGCAAATTGCCAATACCAATCAAACATGACGATTCGGTTTCACTCGGTATGTAAACCATACTATTCAATTCTTGTCCAAACAAATTAAATATTTTTAAATTTTCTCGTTCTTTTCTATCTGCAATCAATGTTATAAAATCGTTAGCAGGATTAGGAAATATTTTTACCATGGATGAACTAATTGTTTTTTGAGTAGCAGTAGTAACCAATTTTTCAACAAGAATTGGTAATGAACTTAAAGTAGTAAATGTATAATCGCCTGCATTAGTAAATATTGTATCTACTGGGAAAAGGAAAGAATCGCCATTAAGCAACAAGGAGGTAGGTACAACATGGGTAGCAGTTAGTTGCAATGTACCGGTATTTTCTAATGTAAAGGATTGATTATCAGGACTCCAAATTAACCATTTTTTTTCGGTTTTTTAGATTGAAAACTACATTAAAGGTTTAAATTTTGTTTAAAAAAAACCATTTCATCAACTAAAAACAAGCATAAACTTTTACACATAATCATATCTTTGCAGTAAATGAGATATTATTAAATGAGGTATTTTATATATTGTATTATTGCCCTTTTTTTGATTTGCTGGACAATTGCCCGGCCACAAAAGTCTCATAATTTTATTACTAACCTGGGTATTGAACCCAAGTTACATTATGGGGCTGTTCTTCCCTTTTACGAAGCTATTGAATACCTTGTACATGACTGGGTATCTGCTTTTGAAATAAAGATAGCAAAACCCTCAACAGGAAATAGTTATTGGGAAAAATTATACCGTTTTCCAAGAACAGGTATATGTTATTCGTACTGGAATCTTGGAAACCCAGAAGTATTTGGCAAAGCACACGCATTGTATGCATTTATAAACATTCCTATTTATAAAAAGAACGAGTTCTTTTCCTTTAATTATCAGGTTTCTTTTGGGTTTTCTTATCTTACAAAGAAATTTAATGTTTATGAAAATCAATTGAACAGGGCAATAGGATCGCATGGCAATGTCTATTTCAGGTTAGGTTTCGATAGTAAAATAAAACTTTTTAAGAAATCGGAAATTGTTTTGGAAACAGGATTTTCTCATTTTTCAAACGGAAAGATAAAATCTCCTAATTACGGATTAAATGCACTTACTGCCTCTATAGGATTGAATTATTTTATTAATAATGTAAAATACAATAATGAAGAAATTGAAATCCCCCAACTTGAAAAACATTACCAACATACAATCATATATTCTGCCGGTACAAAAGTATACGACAACCTTTTTGGCATTCATTATTTCGTGTCATCTGTATCTTATAGCTTTGAAAAGCTATTGAATCATAAACGTAGGATTGGACTGGGAGCTGATGTTTTTTATGATGAATCAATCCGTGAGGCACTCGCCGATAAAGGTGAGTATAATAATGATAGTAAAAACTTATTTCGAATGGGTATTCATCTCTCACACTCATTGAGATATAAAAGGGTATTGTTATGTATTCATGTAGGGTATTACCTATATTCAAAATATACTGATATTTCATTACTTTATAACAGGCTTGCTTTTCAATATATGATTTCAAATAATATTATAGTAAATATTTCCCTTAAATCTCATATGGCTAAAGCTGACTTTATAGAATGGGGAATAGGGTATACATGGTAACATAATGAAAATTGTATGTTGATTGCTAAATATTTATAAGATGAACAATAAATTCTTAAATATTCTGACAGGATTAATTATATCAATGATTTTAGTCTGCTGTGAAGATAAAAACAGTACTGATTCCAACAAACAGAAAACCCTGGAATTACAATCCTTCCATACTGTAAAAATAACTGGAATTTTCAATCTTGTTCTTATCCAGGATAGTGTTAATAAATTAATTATCAATGGAAATGCAAGAAAAGTTCAAGATGCTACAGCATACACTATAGAAGATACTCTTTATATTGAAGCTAATAAAAAAATGTTATTTGGCAGTTATGAAAAAACTAATCTGGAACTGCATTTTACTACCATTACGGTTCTTTGGACCTATGATCCGGTTAAGGTTTCAAATATAGATACATTGAATCTTAACTGGTTTTATTATTTTGCTATAGGTGAAATTGGGGAGGCAGAACTAAAAATAAATTGTGATTTTTTTTCATTTCATAATTCTCAAAATACACTCGGACATTTTTATTTTTCGGGTAACAGCAGGGTATTGCATATTTTTAACAGGTATGGATGCTCGGTTTTTGCTGATCATTTTATTGCTGAAACTGCATATGTAACCAATCAATCAATTGGCGATGTTTTTATTAATGTAAGTAGTGAATTAGAGGCTTATATTTGGGGTACAGGGAATATTTATTACGATGGAAATCCCCATGTTGAAACTATTGAGGATTGGCATAATGGGGGAATGCTTATACCAATGAATTAAATAATACATCTTTATATAATGTAAAAAATAAATATTGATTATAATTTTTTGATGATATAAATCATCAAATTTTGCTCAAAAAAAACTAATATTCAGTTCGTTACTATAATTTTTATTCGTAATTTAATATAAAATTTATAATCAATTTTATCCAACCGTAAAAAACTTTTAATGATATGCGAATTTTAATGTTTGGCTGGGAATTCCCTCCTTATATTTCGGGTGGATTAGGAACAGCCTGTTACGGAATTACAAAAGGCTTATCTGTATTTCCGGATATAAATTTAACTTTTGTTATACCTAATGCGCAAAAGTATGGATCGCAAAATAGGATTAGACTAATAGGTGCAAGTGATGTAGAATTATCAAAAGAAAAAATTGCCCTTCAAAGAAAACTTGAAAAACTTAAATCTTCCGAATTATTTTCCCGAATATCTTCTTACATAACACCTGAACAATATGAAAAACTAATAAAAGAAAAACATCTGAAAAGCTCTATTACAAGTTCGCCATGTGGTAGATTAAATATATCGGGTGAATACGGAACAAGCCTTTATACTGAAATTTCACGATATGCAACAGTTGCCGGTGAAATAGCTAAACAAGAACCACATGACATTATTCATGCACACGATTGGCTAACTTTTAAGGCAGGCGTAGAAGCCAAAAAGGCCTCTGGAAAACCTTTGGTTGTTCATGTTCACGCCACAGAACTGGACAGGTCTGGTGAAAATTGCAATCCCAAGGTTTTCAACATTGAAAAAAGGGGCATGCAGTTAGCTGATAAAGTAATAACAGTAAGTAATTTAACACGAAACACTGTAATAAACAGGTATGGCATCCTGCCTCAAAAGGTAATTACAGTGCACAATGCTGTTGAACCATTACAGAAAGATTATATTAAAAAATTTTTAAAAATTGGCATCAATGAACGAGTAGTCACTTTTCTTGGAAGAATTACCTACCAGAAAGGACCGGAATACTTTATTGCAACAGCGTGTGAGGTCCTAAAAAAAATGAATAATGTAAGATTTGTAATGGCCGGAAGCGGTGATTTGTCAGAAAAAATGATAAAGTATGTTGCAAGTCTTGGTATTTCAGATAAATTTCATTTTACTGGTTTTTTAAGAGGTGATGATGTATATAGAATGTATGCCATAAGTGACCTGTATGTTATGCCATCAATTTCCGAACCCTTTGGAATATCGCCATTAGAGGCATTACAAAGTGATGTTCCGATTATAATCTCAAAACAATCTGGAGTTTCTGAAGTCATTAACCATGCCATAAAACTGGATTTTTGGGACACCCATGCTATGGCTGATGCAATATACGGAATACTTAACTATAGTGCATTAGCAAATGTACTCAAAAGTAAAGGAAAGCAGGAAGTCATTAGCATGAAATGGACAGATACTGCCGATAAAATAAGAAAAGTGTATTACGATCTGGCATATTGTAATGTCAGTTGAGTTTATTTCTTAACTATTTTAACATTTTGAAAATAAAAATGTAGAATATCTACATATGTATATCCTACACGTGCCATTTCCATAGCTCCTTCCTGGCAAAGACCAACACCATGACCATAACCTTTGCCATGAAATAATAAATCATTTCCACTGGTTTCAATAGAAAAGAAGGTTGATTTTAATCTGAAATACTCCCTTATATCTCTCATTAACAGTTTTTTATTATTTATCACATAGTATTTCTGCCTATTGGGATTATTAAAAGCAAATTGGTTTTTAGACATACTTGCTGTAAAAATGCCATTTTTATTTAAATACCTTTGCCATGAGATAATAGAAATTTTTTTTGTCCATGTAGCATTTCTTCCTTTTGTACAAAACGGATCTGTAATCTCTGAAAGATGAGGAAGATTGCTCTGCCACGCCATTTTTGCCGAACTTGTTTTTCCTCCACAATTGGAATGATAAGGTGGTATTACCAGGTCTCCGCTTTTATCTGTCATAACCATTCCGGAGGTTAAATGTGTAGCCTCGTATATTTGTTTATTAAGCATACTTCTTCCTTTATAAGCCTGGCAATGTACCTGGTCACATAAACTATAACTTTCAGGCCAATGCCGGGATAAATGCTTTTTGGCATAAGTCCGTATCAAGATTGCTTGTGCTTTATAATATTCAAGATAAGCATTTGATCCGCTTTCTGCTTCTAAAACACCAGCAACATATTTTTCAATATCCAGTTTATTGATAAATCGAAGCGTTCCATTTTTTCCATAAATCCAAAAGTCACCATCATAATCGCGGGAAGTTAAAGAGGGATTAACAGGTTTAAACTGAAAAATATTATTAATTTCTTGACCTCTACAATGAATTATACTAAATTTTCCAAATATTTTATCCTGGTCTTTAATTATGATAACGCTATCTTCAATTGTTAAATAGAATATTTTTCCAGGAATAGCTTGCTCTATAATTTTGTTATTGCCAATAATGAAATATGCCCCTTCCACTACTGAAAAAACACAACTTGTTATTTTACTGTTTGTATAAAGTCCGATATTTATTTGTTGGCATTTTAAATTAGCAAAACTTATAGTTAAAACAATCATTGCAAAAACTAATGATCGGGACATTGATTTTTTCATATTAACTTCTCTACAAAAAAGCAATTTACAAAATAAGATTTAGTATTTTAAAGGTTGAAGTAAATCAATAATTTTTGCTGCAATTCTATCCGAAACACCCGGTTTGCTGAGTAAATGACGAATTTCATTATACCCCTTCTGTATCCCGTTCCTGTATTGCTCATCAGTAAGAATTTTTTCCAATTCTATCATAATTCCATCAGAT
>CAZWGG010000213.1:0-8278 GCA_964633305.1 uncultured Bacteroidales bacterium | reverse complement strand
AGCTTATGGATCCGCAGTAATTATTTTATGCCTGATCCTAGGAAGTTTTGGATACGGCCATCAGTAAAATATTTAACAACATATCTTAAAGCAAATCCAGTGGATATAATTGTTTCTACTGGGCCCCCTCATAGTATGCACTTAATCGGGTATGGACTCAAAAATAAATTGAATATACCCTGGGTTGCAGATTTTCGTGATCCCTGGACAAATATTGATTTTTACAACGAACTCCTGCTAACAAAGAGAGCAAACAAAAAACACTATAAACTAGAAAAAAATGTAATAACCCATGCAGATTGTATTATAACCGTTAGCCCCACCATGACAGATGAATATAAAGAAATGGGGGCAAAATTAGCTCAAACAATAACTAACGGATTTGACCCGGGTGATGTCCCCAAAGAGGATGTTACCCCAAATAATAAATTCACAATCGTTCATATAGGTTCTATTCCAAAAAGCAGAAATTGCCAAGTATTATGGAATTCACTTAAAGAAATTGCGGAAGAACATCCGGAATTTGCTAAGCACCTTGAAATTAGACTTATTGGAAAAATTGATTTTTCTGTACTTGATTCTATTCATGCTTGTAGCCTTGAAACCTTTTTAGCAAGGAAAGAATATATTCCCCATACAAAGGCTATAAAAGAAATGAAAAAATCCCAAATTTTATTGCTACTTGTAAATGATACAATAAACGCAAAAGGTATCCTTACCAATAAGTTTTTTGAATATCTCTCGGTAAACAAGCCTGTTCTTGCTATTGGCCCTGAGGATGGGGACATTGCACAAATTTTGAAAGAAACAAACGCAGGAGAAATATGCGGGTACACCAATAAAACAAAAGTTAAGAATATACTTTTTGAGTATTATAAGTTATATTTGAAAGGAGAACTTAACATATCTACAAAAAACATTGAAAAATATTCACGTAAAAATCTAACGAAGCAATTAACAAATGTTTTTAATGCAGTAATTACTTGAAAAAAATTGTTTCCATACTGGGGGCCAGACCACAGTTTATAAAAGCTGCTGCTGTGAGCAGGGCCATAAAAAAATACCCTGAAATAAAAGAAATTATTGTGCATACAGGGCAACATTTCGACCAAAATATGTCCGACATTTTTTTTAAAGAAATGGATATACCCTCACCCAATTATAATCTTAAAATCAATAGTCTTTCTCATGGCGCTATGACTGGCCGTATGCTGGAAAAAATTGAGCATGTGCTGTTTAAAGAAAAACCAGACCTTGTGTTGGTTTATGGTGATACCAATTCAACTCTTGCCGGTTCGCTTGCTGCCAGAAAACTTAATATTGATGTTGCCCATGTAGAAGCAGGATTACGATCATTTAACATGGCCATGCCAGAAGAAATTAACCGTATCCTTACTGACAGAATATCCCATTACCTTTTCTGCCCCACTGAAACAGCAGTTAACAACCTTAAAACAGAAGGTTTTGAAAATTTTAATTGCCAAATTCACAGGGTTGGCGATGTTATGTATGATGCGGCTATGTATTATAAAGATTTCTCTCAAAAAAAATCAAAAATAATATCACAACTGTCGCTCAAACAAGATGCATTTGTGTTATGTACTATCCACCGCCAGGAAAATACAGATGACTTAGACAGGCTAAATAACATTGTAAATGCATTAAATGAAGTAAACAAGCAAACCAGGGTGGTTCTGCCCTTACACCCCAGGACCAGGAAAATAATTGCGGGAAATAAAATACGTATAGATTTCGATCCAATAGGGCCGGTTGGATATTTTGATATTATTGAATTGTTAAAAAATTGTAGGCTAGTATTTACTGATAGTGGAGGTATGCAAAAAGAGGCTTATTTTTTTGAGAAATTTTGTATTACATTGAGAGATGAAACCGAATGGACTGAACTTGTTGAGCACAAAGTAAATTATTTGGCAGGGGCTTCAAAGAAAAACATTCTTGAAACATATCATAAACTTCTTTCAATGAATTATCCAGATGTACATTCATTATATGGTGAGGGGAATGCAAGCGAATGTATACTTGATAAAATCTTGAAATAAATAAAACTCATCAAACTATTCTACATCTTTATCAAAATTTAATCGCTGTTAAGAAGAAAATTATTATATTTCGGCCAATTCACTTAAAAAATTTTGCATGAAAAAGTTAATAGTAATCTTCTTGTGTTTAATAACCGCACCTCTACTTACAGCACAGGAACTATTAACCACAACAGGAAATAGTTCTCAACTTGGACATTTGAATTTCGATTGGTCGATTGGAGAAATCGCTACGGAAACAACAAGTAACGAAACCTTTGCTCTAACACAGGGATTCCATCAGCCCTTTGAAATATCAGTTGTAACAGGAATTGAAAATGCAAAAACTATTCAACTTATGTTTTTTACATATCCAAATCCTACAACTGATTATCTTACTTTGAAAGTCGATAATTTTGAATTTTCAACGGTGGGCTATCAACTGTTTAACATGAAAGGAGAACTCTTAAAAAGTAAAAAGATTAAAACTAATGAAACACAAATTGCTATGGACAATCTTTTGCCTGCAATCTACTTTCTGAAAATTACAAAAGATGAGGAAGAAATGAAAACATTTAAAATCATCAAAAAGTAGTAAAGACAAGGCATGCCTCGCCTCAACAATTAAAAAATAATAATTATGAAAAGAATATGTTTAACTTTAGCAGCAATATTATTATCTGTAAGTATTTTTGCTCAATCACCGTATAAAATGAGCTACCAGTCAATAGTTAGGGATAATGCAGGAAATGTAATTGCTGATCAACCGATAGGTATTCAAATAAGTATAATTCAACAACATATTGATGGAGACATTGTGTATGCTGAAACACATATGGATACAACCAATTCTTTTGGATTAATTAACCTTATTGTTGGAGATGGTGAAGTTCAATCAGGTGATTTTGAATTAATTGACTGGGGACAAGAACCTTATTTCATAAAAATTGAAATTGACGAGGAAGGTGGAAACAATTACCAAACGTTGGCTGTTACTCAATTACTGAGTGTTCCCTATGCACTTTATGCTAATGAAGTTAAGAATAAAGATGATGCAGACGCAGATGCGACAAACGAATTACAAAATTTGCAATTTGCGGATAGTACATTATCAATTAGTTCAGGAAATTCAGTAAAAATACCAACAAGTTATTTTTCTCCATGGAAAAGGAATGTGAATGATATTTACTATAATAACGGAAATACAGGAATTGGTACAAAAAG
Organism: uncultured Bacteroidales bacterium; assembly: GCA_964633305.1. GTDB lineage: Bacteria > Bacteroidota > Bacteroidia > Bacteroidales > UBA10428 > CAZWGG01. The sequence goes on along the minus strand of CAZWGG010000213.1, from coordinate 5,015 downwards.
CCCGGAATTCAAGCTTCATATTGAGGATTCTATTAATGAAGGAACGAGTCAGCGATTGGTATTTATAAATAATAAAGCTAATACCCTAAAATCTTTTTCCGGGATATCTTTACAGGCCGGACAAAATACAACATATACAAGTCTTGCTCAATTCTCAGAAGGTTATTCTGCTATACCTGGTATGGATGATTTCGCTCAACTTTATAATTCCGGAAAAGGAATTGCGCTTACAACTTCTCCAACAGGTATTATAAAATTTATGAAGAATGATAATACCGGAACAAATACCGAATTAATAAGAATTATCTCAAATGGCAACATAGGAATTGGAGTAATCGATCCTGAAAGTGCATTAACTATAATAAAAGATGAAAGCGGTTATGGAGAGGATGGAAGGGTTTTTCTTACTCTAAGAAACACATCTAACTCAGATTATTCAAATGTAGCTTTACGATTATTTTCAGGTAGCGATACCTGTTACACAACTCTTAACCATACATCTCACACATATTATAATCCCACTCTAAGAGGCTATGGAATCCTCGATTCTTATGGTAATGGACTTGTTCTTCGCTCAAAATCAAGCTATGGTGTAATAAAGTTTATTCTTGGAAACGCTTTCCCCGGAAATATTTCCGATGAGTATGAACGAATGCGGATTGACGCAAACGGAAACGTTGGAATTGGTACAAAAGATCCGAAAGCAAAGTTACAAATTTCAGATGGGGACGTATATATTGAGGATGTCAATAAAGGAATTATTATGAAATCACCAGATGGACAATGCTGGAGAGTTACTGTAGAAAATGGAGGAGGTTTGACAAGCACGTCCGTTACTTGTCCCTGATCATAAGTTAAAAACATCCTCTTTGATCTGCCTGAAATATACTTTTAGGTTTTTTACCAAATTATAGTTCCAATGTGTTGGATGGGTCAGCAGACAAATAGTGTTAACTTTTTGTTTCACAGCTTCATAAGGAGTCATCTTGCCCTTCCAGGTATGATTGTTAAGCTCAGAAGAGTCTGAAATATACACATCAAGCCTGCTAAAAACAGCAGGATCGTATGCCTCAAATTTTATTCCTACTTCTTGTAAGTTTATCAATTTTGCGATTTTAGTGTTAGAAATATTGATAATCCTATTTCTTTTATCACCGTGCGAACAAATAGTTTGGATTTTCCAGTACCGTTCGGTAAATTCTTTTATTTCTTTCAATAACATTGTTTTGCAAATCTCAAAATCTTTATCTGAAAGTTCATCATTGTTTACTATTTTATTTTTTTTGCAATACCGGGAAAGGGTTTCATAATGTAACGATACTTCAAACCCATGGTTATATATTTGCTTCATTATGCCATATTTCATAGTGTTCCAACGAAAATAAAAAGTTGATTTTGCACCTATCTCCTTTTCAATTTCATACATTTTATAAGCTCCAACAGTATCATGATCCACATCATGCCTAAGAATAAAAACATTTCTTCCAGGATAAAAATCATTTTTATACCAATCTTGTAACGAAGTAAGTATGTAGTTATTCTTTTTTGCATATACCAATAATTCTTTGTATTGATATAATCTTGATTTCTGAAATAATTTCTTCAAAAAGCTTTTCATTGTTTTACCTGTAAAACAACAACATTTCTAATGGGAATGTTAAAAACCCTGGCAAATACATTTCTTGATAAAAAATCAATTAATGTTACAAAAAAATTACCAATAAGGGGTAATAGGATCAAATAACCTAATTTAGAATGGATGTAGATTATTTTGGTATTGAACATGTCGTGTTTATACATTTGTTCTATCTGTGTTTTAGTATGGTATATCCAGCCCGTAGGAGATTTTCCCGTGAAATTTGTTTTCCCAATTATGAGTATTACCCCATTTTTTGTTAAATATTTTCCCCAATTTCCAATAAATTCATGTACACTTTGAAAATTTAACGTGTTAAAAGGAGAAAAACCGCTAACAAAAATCAAATCATATTTTTTATTAAGATTCAAATTTGAAGCATCTTGACAATAAAACTCAATATTATTATATTTCTCTTTGGCCTTTAGAATTGCCGATTCTGCGAAATCAATACCGGTTACCTCATATCCCATCGATTGAAAAATATGAGAAAGTATTCCTGTACCACAGCCAATATCAAGAATTTTAGAAATTTTGTGTTTATGGAAATTTTTTAAAAGTTTAAGACTAGCATATAAATGTGCCTTGTTAATCAACCCTCTATTCAACCAATCTTTCTCTTTGTAAAACTGCTCGTAATAGTCTTTTTTAGTTGTCATTTTTTCTCAAAGATATGAAATTAGAATATTTCCGTATGAAACCCTTAATACTTTGAATTTCTATTTTTTCATAAAACCCAATAATATAAAGTAGAAAAGGAAAAGAAAAAATTAAAAATGATTTGATTAAAATTGATACGGTAATATTCAGACTTTCAGTTAGAAACGTTCCCATATAAAGTAGAAATGCCACGGTCAACATCTTCACTATTTTGCCCACCTCATAAGGTATATTATAAAATTTCTGAGAATAATAGTAATATATTAAGGTTAATAACAAAGAAGTTATTACGGCAGCGTAAGCCGATCCGAAGTGCTTCATTTTTGGTACTAGCAATACATTCAATCCAATGCTCATCAATAACCCAACAAAAACAATATAGGCGTTATATTGCGTTTTTTTTGATGCATGAAACCCCAATGCAAAAAAGTAGTGCATGCCTTTAAAAACAAAGCCAAGTACCAATATGGGCACTATCTTATAGGCCTCCCAATATTCTGGGTTCTTTGAAAAAGTTATAATTAATTCTTTTGAGAAAAAAGTTAATCCCATTGCTGTAAATAGAATGGCCAGTACATAATAGGTCAGCAACTTGGAAAAGAAACGATCTGAATTTGGCTGATGGAATTTTTTAAAGGCTATAGGCAAAAAGCCAAGTTGAAATGATTGTAAAACCAGTAAATTCATAATACTGGCTATTTTATAGCCTAAGGAATATAATCCTACATAGGAATAATCAAGATACAACTTTATAATATACCTGTCGCCCAAACTTAACAATATAACAGCTATTGTTGTAAAGATCAAGGGAAAACTATATCGAAACATTTTCTTAAACAGGGTAAAATCATATTCATACTTAATTTCATTAAGAAATTTAGGAATTGAAAAGAAGAATATAGCACTATTTCCTATTAATTGACTGTATAAGATACCCATTATGCCCATATTAAACCTTGCAACAAATAAAATGTTACATGATAAAATAAGTATGAGTTTTATAATTGTTAAAATAACATAGTAAGTAGGCTTTTCTTTAAGGCGAATCAGGTCTAAAAATAAGTAATTGAGTATCTCAAATGATGAAGAAAGAAAAAGAATGAAGAAGTAATTAGAGTAAGCAGAACTGTCAAAAAAGAAATGAGAAAGATAATCCTTAAAAGGGAAAACAGAAAGATTAAATAGTACCAGGATGAACAACAGTGAAACAACGGTTGTAAAAATAAGGCTACCTTTTGACTTTAGCCCTTTTTCGTTATACCATCTCATCATGGCTGTTGAAAGCCTGAAACCTATAACGGCAGTAATTATTTGTCCTGTAATTTCCAGAATACCAAGCACTCCGTAATCTGAAACGCTTAAATAAGAAGTATATAATGGCAATAACACAAAACCGATAAGCTTAATGCTAATATTTCCTATACTATATATAACCGTATGTTTTACTGTATGCTTTATATCTTTCAACACGTGCCTGAGAAATAAAAATTAAGCATAAAATAATACTAAAATCTGTTTAACAAATATTTAATTGTTCGCTATTACTTTAACCAAGAATAAGTTTCTTTATCCCTTCTCACAATATACAATATAATATCTCGGAGTAAACATTCTTAAAAAAGGACGTATTCCAAATTTTAATTTATAATAAGTCCATTTTTCAGAAGCCATTATTTTCCAACCTGTCCTTGATAATAAAAGATCAAATTGTTTAGGTTCAAATTCGTGGTAATGTTTTGCCCATTTGTAATTATCATCCCAATATGCCTCTGTAAACCATAATTTAAGAGGAACAGAGGCAACCAATTTTTCTGCTTTTATTTCACGCAAAATATTAAATGGTGCCAACATATGTTCAAAAATTTCAAATGCGGTTACTACATCATAATTATATTTGTTAATGTTCTTATATTCAATATCTAAATCTTCCCCTTTAGTATTTTCAACATCATAACCTTCATTTCTCATATACTCTGCCAGTCGATTTGAAGTACCTAGATCCAATATTTTTTGAGGAGGAGGTACTACCTTTTTAAGGAAGGTCAATGTATTTTGAATTCTTTTCCAATTTTCTTTATCAAATTTATCCATTGTAATTTGATTGTTTTTTAAAAGAGCGCCACTTTAAAAAAATCCACAGTTTATTTGCTTTCCAAATGTATTCTTTACTGAAATTATATCAAAATCCGTGTTCATTTTTAATAAATATTAAATCTCTAAGAAGATAATTTCCCAATTTACAGTAATCCTTGAACTCAATTATCACTTCTTTTTTTCGACATAATATAAAAAACTACAACTCTTTTTAATATCCATAACGTATAAAATATGATTATAAAATAAAGGAGGTAAACAGGTTTGCCTAATAAGAAGAAAGTCGCTAAATACACGTAATAACCTGTGAAATTCACTAATATGAAATCCACGATTTTTTTAATGCCCGATTTTCCAAATGTGTTTGTAGCTGCCTGGTCACGTCTCTCCTGGAATGTTTTATCCGCTAATTTGATATTTTTCTGTACAAGATTTTCATGCCCGGCAAGGGTTTCAACAGCTAAAGCAACAAGTCCGAAAATAAATATTGTGCCATCCATATATCGTAAACAAATACCAACAATAATTAACCTGTGTTGTATTTGGTCGGTAAAAATGTCGAGATAGGCACCAAATTCGGACTTTAATCCTTCATAAGCCTGTTTTCTCTGTTGCTCCCCCTGCT
>CAZWGG010000212.1:0-8300 GCA_964633305.1 uncultured Bacteroidales bacterium | reverse complement strand
AAGATTATATGAAGTACTATTTTGTTTTTTATTATGAGATAAGTAAATACTGATTTGTTCTGTTGACATTAAATAATAACACCTTTTTTCTGCCTGTTTAATACTTTTAAATATATTTCCTTTAGCGCTGATAATTAAATTACTTAAATTAAATAAATGCGGAGATTTTAAAAATTCAGTAACTGGAATATCGATATTAAATTTTTTGCTAATTGCAGAAATTAGGTTTAACGCTTTTAACGAATCGCCCCCAATATGAAAAAAATTATCATTTAAACTAATATTTTCTTCATTTATCTCAAGAACATGACTTATTATTTTGGTTATTTGTTTTTCGATGTCATTTCTGGGAGCGATATAATTTTCTCCAGCTTTTATTTCAGGATCAGGTAATATTTGTCGGTTTATTTTCCCATTTTTGGTTAACGGTATACTATGTAAATGGATGTAATAAGCTGGAACCATATATTCAGGTAACCTATTCGATAAATATTTCCTTAATTCGGCAACATCTATTTCCTTTTCCGATACATAATATGCTATCAAAAATTTATCTTTTTCTGTCTCTTTGGCAAGAACTACTGTTTCGCTTATGTTATCATGGAGACTTAGTACACTTTCTATTTCTTTTAATTCTATACGAAAACCTCTAATCTTAACCTGATCATCATTTCTTCCTAAAAACTCGATATTACCATCTGGAAGCCATTTTGCCAAATCTCCGGTTTTATATATCCGTTCTCTATGAACAAATGGGTTATCAATAAACTTTTCATTGGTTAGTTCTTTATTGTACAAATATCCTCTAGCCAGTCCTGCACCTGCTATGCATAATTCTCCAGGAACACCTATGGGCACCAATTGTGCCGCTTTATTCAAAATATAAAGGCTTGTATTGTCGATAGGCTTCCCTATGGGAACGCTGGTGCATAAACCATCAAACTTACACTCATAATATGATACGTCAACTGTAGCTTCAGTAGGGCCATATAAATTAATTAAGCGTGTACCACAATTTCTGTTTATTGTTTTGCCAAATAAATTTACATATTCTGCTTTTAAAGCTTCTCCACTGGAAAATACCTGCCGCAAACTATTTATATGAATATAGTTAAAATCTTCACTTAAGAATGACAAAAAAACATGAAGCATTGACGGAACAAAATGAATTGTTGTAATTTTATTCTTGTCAATTGTTTCAATTATTTCTTTCGGGTCTTTTTCTCCTTCAGGTTTTAATAAGCATAACGAAGCTCCAACGAATGACCACCAAAATAACTCCCAAACCGATACATCAAATACGATAGGCGTTTTTTGAAGAATAACATCACTTTGAGTCAACGCATACTTTTTTTGCATCCATAATATCCTGTTTATAACAGAATGATGCTCTATCATAACTCCTTTAGGTTTTCCAGTTGAGCCAGAAGTATAAATGACATAGGCCAAGTTGTAGCTATCGGGTTTATTTCCTATTTGTCTTACTTGTTGGGTGTTTATCAGTTCCAGTACCTCATCCAGGTTAACAAAGTTTGAAACAATATTTCTTGATGTTTTATGATATTTTCCTCTTGTTATTAATGTCTTTATCTTTGAGTCTTCTATAATCGAATTTATCCTTTCATCCGGATAATTCGGGTCAATTGGAACATAGGCCCCTCCGGCCTTTAAAATTCCATAAATACATGGAACCAAATATTCTTCACGTTCCAGCATAATACCCACTAAATCACCTGTTTTAATACCCCTTTCATGAATTAAATAAGAAGCTATTCTATCATATTTTTCTTTAAGTTCCTGATAACTGGTTTTTTTATTTCCACATATCAATGCTTTATTTTGGGAAGCTTTTCCAACTTGGGCCTCAATTAAATCTAATATTGTTTTATCTTTTGGATAAAATGCCTTTGTGTCATTAAAATCAATCAATATTTGATGCTTTTCTTTTCCTGATAAGAGACAAAGCGAATTTATTTTTTCATTGCTTTGATCGGTTATCTTATGAAGAATTGAGATAAAATGATTTGCTAGTGATTTAGCAAAAACATCGTTAATAGAATTAACGTTATACGTTAGTTCTATTTCCAATTTTTCTCTGAAAAATACTGTAACCATGAACGGGATACCTGTATTTTCATAAACTGAATTCAGATTAATTTTAAAATCATTATTACTTATAGCTTCTTCATCAAGAGGATAATTTTCAATCACAACTACGGAATCAAACAAACTATCGACAGGCTTTAAATCTAACAAAAGTTTAATATCATAATAGGATGTGCTATTCAGATGGTTTCTGTTTATTAAATCTTTATTAACACAGGTAACTATTTCCAATAACGATTTATTCTCAATATCCTTTAGCCTTAATGGAAGAGTATTTATGAAATTCCCAATTATTCTGTCTTTGCCCAAAATCTCAGAATCACGATCAGAAACAGTTATTCCATAAACAATATCCGATACATCATTATATTTCTGTAATAATATCCCATAAGCGGAATAAATAATTGATGCTTTGGTGACTTTATGAATACTTGCAAAGTCTTCAATTTTTTTATTTGAAGTGGAAAAACAAAGTTTTTGGATCTGTCGTTTCGCATTGTAATCAGAATAGTTTATCGATATTAATGATTTCAACTCATAATCCTTTAAATAGTCTTTCCAATAATCATTTCCTTTTTTCGATTTACTTTTTCTTTGTATGGCCTGATTGATGGCTTTATAGCTAGGCTTAACAATAAAATTAAGCTCTTGATTACTATTTAACAGGTTGTAATAATAGAATAGTTCTTTTAACAATATTCCAGTACTCCATCCGTCATACAATATATGATGATGGGTTATATTGAATATGAACAATTTATCTGAGGTCTTAATTAAACGAAGTCTGATTGGCAACTTAGTAAAATCAAATCTATCTTCACGATCTTTAATTGTATATTCTTGTACAAAATTTACAATGTTTTCTTTTTTATCATGGGAAATATCATGATAAGTAAAATCAACAGGGCAATCTTTGAGAATTAATTGCAGGGGGTTACTTACTTTTTCCCAGATAAAAACAGACCTTAAAGCTTCGTTTTTAGATTGAACAATATAAAATGCTTCTTTTAAAATTTGTATATTTAAAGTACCTTCAATAGTAAAAGATAGTTGAACATTATATAAATTTTGATCTTTTTCTTCTAAGTAATGAAATAGCATGCCTTTTTGAATCATGCTTAGTTCATATATATCCTCAACATTCTTTTTATCTATTTTTTCTTTCACAGTAAAACCTTTTTTGGTCTAATTGTTGAACAAATTGATTTCATATAATTGGTAAATAACTTTCTAGCTGAAAGTTATCTCTGATTTGAACAAAAAGTAATTAATGTATTAGTCCGATATTAACATGAAACTGTGGCCGCTATAATGCATGGTTTACCATATTCCCTCTAAACTATTGTACTTGTAGAAAACTTTTTACCACCAACATAAGTGTTGTCAAATCTATCTTTTAACATCAATGTATCTAACTTCGCTAAAAGCCTTAAAAGCAATGAAATTGATAAAAAAACAGTTAAAATATCACATCGATAATTTAGAACAAGGTATAAATAAAAGGCGCAATAGCACTGCCACTGCTAAAGACAACCACTATCCCCAATAGCAGCAAGACGATAATAACAGGTATAAGCCAAAATTTTTTTCGCTCTTTCATAAAGAGCCTAAGATCATTTAAAAACTCTATCATGATTGTATTTATTCAAAATATACTTGAAAGATTTTATTATAAATTACATCACCAACAAGCTTGTTAACATATACAGAAGCATGCCCATCACTTGAATTGACAATTCTCTCCTTAATACTTAACTCTTCGATCAGGGTGGATACATCTAAATAATTTACTTTATTTTCATTGAAAAAATTTTTCAATTTATTAATATATACCCTTTTACTAAATTCAAGATCATTCATAAAAGGAAATATTACCACCAATAAAGGAATGTTATTAGTCTTTGTAAAATCTAAAAAATGTTGAATGTCTTGTTTATGTTGATGAAATATTGAATCGTTTGAATATCCCTCCTCTATAAATTTTAAATATACATTATAATCAATTTGTTTTGATCCAAGCCAGTATAAATAATTCAAGAAATAAGATCTTTTGATTATATTTTTCACAAGGATATTTAATTTTTGATATGAAATGACTTCCGGTAATTTTACTCCATTTTCATTAGCAACATCTTCTATATCATTACCGAAATATTGCAGGACTACAAATTTGGGCCTTATACCTGTTGAATTAATAAAGTTCACCATAGTTTCATATTCCTTTTTGGTATCTGCACCTTGAAGGCCCATATTTATAACATGCAATGATTTCCCACTATCCAGAAGTTTTTCTTTAACAATATTAGAAAATCTGTCGTTGGTTTTCTTTATACCATCTCCTGCAGTAAACGAATCTCCAATAAAAAAGATACTTGAATCATTTTTAGTGGGCTCTTCATCTCGGAAACCATAAGAATTTATGTAAGGATTATAATATTTATTAAACCAATTTCTGGATGCCAAAGGTAAATTTGTGGCTGGGTTAGATCGTTTAATAAACATAAAAACACATTCTAGCAAAAAGAAAATAAAAACAAAAGAAAATACTATAGTCGAAAGTTTTTTTATCCATTCTTGTCTTTTAGAATCAACAAATTCTGTTTTGAACAAGATAGTAGATTCAGTGATAACAATTAAGATTAGAATTAAACGTGAGATACCGCTAGGCATTAATGCCAAAATAGCTATTAGCGATATAACTATTATTAATTTATAAGCTGTTTTTATATTCATATTTAATCAATTTTAAATTTAGTAATTCAATTTTCCCCTCAAATCAAGAGGTTCATCGCAAGAATAACAACATTTGATTCACCAAATTCAAATCGTACATATTTCATACAATTTTATTGAATTCATTGAAAAATTAGAAGTATGTTTGTTTCAAGTAAATCTCTCCTCCTCAAATGCCGCAATAATCTCACTATTTTATTGTTAAAGCAACAGGACATTGATTGAAAGCTGAAATTTCTTAATCTATTAAGATTGTTTGGTTTTATAGTACGTAATTGTTAACCTCTTAAAAATTTTTAGAGCACTTTACTCATTCAGTTTAAGACATTCAACAAGATTAATTTTTGTAGCCTTTATGGCTTGCATTCCCACTATAATCCATGTAACTAATAAAGCTATAAAGCCAGCACCAATAAAGTACCAAAATCTTAAATCTATTTTATAAGCAAAATTATTAAGCCAATGTTTTGTTACTATATAGCTTAGAGGTAAAGCAATAATAATAGAAACTAATACTATTACTGTAAAATCGCTTGATAAAAGATAGACAATATTAAAATTACTTGAACCAAGTGCTTTCCTAATACCAATTTCTTTGAATCTTCTTTCGGCAGTAAAGGCTGCTAATCCTGATACACCCAAACATGATATAAGGATAGCTAATAAAGTAAAACATCTGGACAAGAATGCAATCCTTTTTTCTGAAACATATTGAGCCTGAAAATCTTCATCCAAAAATTTATAATCCAGATTAAATCCCGGATTGAAATTCTGGTAGAAATTCTGAAGTTTGTTTATAGTTTCTTTTTCACTTCCGGCTTTTATTTTCACAAAGATTTTCAACGTCCGGTCTGGCATTAACATAAAGAATAAAGGATTAACCTTTTTATGAAGAGATTCAAAATGAAAATTTTTTGTCACCCCTATAATTTGCATATCCTGGCCCCAAATGTTTACTACTTTACCTATAGGATCTTCAAGTCCCATTGCTTCAATGGCTGATTCATTAAATATGACGTTTGTTTTATCAGCTCCAAAATCCTTAGAGAACGTCCGCCCCTTATCCATTTGGATACCAAGTGTTTCAATTAAGTCATAGCCAACGGCTTCTATTTCAAAATCAACTATATCATCACTTTTTTTCCCTGCCCAGGATACACCGCCCGTGGTGTTATAGCTACCTACTATGCTAAATCCTGTACTTGCGGCATTTACGACACCTGGTATTTTTTTTAATTCTGAAAGAAAGTAATCCTGATTATTAAATACTTCACCTTCCTTATCAAAATAGATGATATTGTCTTTGTCATATCCTGGGTTTTTTGTTTGTATTAGTTGTATTTGTTTATAGATTACCAGTACACATACAATAAGTATGATTGATAATGTAAATTGGAATACTACAAGTCCCTTACGAACCCAAAGCTCGCTAACCGAACTATCTAGTTTATCTTTCAGTATAGCTGCAGGGTTAAATCCGGAAAGGAATAATGCTGGATAGCTACCAGCAACAAATCCGGTGAATAATGTAATCCCAAGAGCAGTAAAAATTAAATTTGCATTTAAACTCATTGTTATATGCTTTCCTGTAATTTCATTGAAAGAGGGAAGAAAAAGAACAACTAAAAAGATGGCAACAATAAGTGCAAGGAAAGACATTAATGTAGACTCGCCTAGATATTGAAAAACAAGTACTAACCTGTTAACCCCAATTGCCTTTTTTATCCCTACTTCCTTCATCCTTCGAGAAGCTCTGGCTGTAGATAAATTCATAAAATTTATGCAGGCAATTATTAGTATAAAAACAGCAATTAAAGAAAACAATTTTACATATTCGATTCTACCTCCATCCTGTACCCCATTTTTATAATTACCATACAAATATTTTTCTGAGTATGGTTTTAGAAATAAAGTACGAGTAGTCTCCCCGTTCTTCATCTCTATTAAATTAGCAATTTTACTATTGAATTGTTGAATGTTGGTACCTTTCTTCAAAATCACATATGTGTTAACATTATTGTTACCCCAACTGGTAAAAGAGCTATATTTTTGTTTAATTACTTCTAATGGTAATACAAAGTCAAATTGAGCGGAAGAATTGGAAGGTGTCCCTTCAAAAATTCCAGAAATTGTAAACTCCGTTTCACGGTCAAATTCCAATGCCTTACCAACAATGTCTTTAGTTGTTTTGAATAATTTAAGTGCCAAATCATTAGATATAACGATAGAGTTATTATGTGACAGTGCCTGGTTCTCATCTCCCTGAATAAGGTTATATGTGAAAACATTGAAATAATCTTTACTGGCATATAACCCGGATGCCTTGATAATCCTATCCTTAACAACAAGGGTAGATTTCCCTAATATGGAAGCATTAAAATCAGCTGCCACGTATTCAACTTCAGGCATTTCTGCAATCAGAGCTTCGGCCAAAGGACCCGGTGTAATATCCAAAGTAACAATTTGGTCAGAATTCTTAACATTCTGCATCACCTGAAAAAGTTGACTGTTCTTTTTGTGAAACTTATCAAAATTTAGCTCATCATTCACCCACAGGTAAATAGATAATGCACAGGCCAAACCTGCTGATAAACCAATTAAATTGATAAAAAATAAACTCTTAAACCGTTTAAAGGTTCTATAAATTAGTAAAAGATTATGTTGTAACATAATATTTAATTTTCAATAATGAACATTATATGGATGAACAATTTTAATTCACAATATTACAAAGATTTAAGCATATATTTCTACTAAAAAGTTAGAACAATTTTAACTAATTAATGTCTGCGGATGATAAAACTTTCTTAGACCGTATTTAGCAATAATTTCTTGAAGAACCTGAGAAGTACCCTCAATAATTTCTAGTATTTTTGCTTCCCTAAATAATCTTTCCACAGGAAATTTGCTATAGCATCCATTCCCTCCATGTATCTGCACCGCATCCGAAGCAATTTGATTAGCGATTTTTGAAGAATAATATTTTGCAATAATGGTTTCCATATTGGCATCGGTATGCTTCTCTTTTCTTAATTTACCTGCATTTATGCATAATGCGCGTGCTGCATGTACTTTTGTTACTGCATCTCCTATCATTCCCTGAATAAGCTGAAAAGTATAAATGCCTTTCCCAAACTGTTTCCTGTTACGTGAATATGTGATCATTGCCTCCAAAGCTTCCTGTGCTATTCCTAATCCTCCCCATGCAATACTATAACGTCCAAAGTCTAATGCAGTATTTACTATATAGGTAAAACCATTTCCTTCATTGCCAAGAATATTCTCTTTAGGAACTTGAACATTATTAAAATCTATTTCGGCTATATATGCAGCCCTAGATGCTAATAATCCCTTTATAGGTGATGTTGTTATTCCCGCACTTTGCCTGTCGACAAGAAAAGCAGTAATTTTATCTTCATTTGAAGCAATTACCAAAGATAAATCAGCAATATCACTTAATG
>CAZWGG010000211.1:3193-8306 GCA_964633305.1 uncultured Bacteroidales bacterium | reverse complement strand
GAATTTAATCCATATGAATTACCAAAAAACATTTCGCCTGTTTTTGGATTTCTGAAACAGGAGTTTTCAGCAAAATCATTACTCTGTAAACCATCCTGCTCAGAAAAGTGCTGTATTTTAAAATTCAGCATATTAATTTTGGACAATCCTTTTTTATGACTAATCCATAAATTACCGTTTTTATCGTCTAACATACCCATGATCATATTATCAAGCAACCCGTCTTTGATGGTAATACGTTTCACTTCTCCGGTTTCGGTATTAAGCCGGTTTAGGCCCAAATCAGTTGATGCCCAAATATATCCTTCATCATCTTCAAGCAGGTTAAAAACCCGATTACTGGTTAACGAAACCGGATTATTTGGAATATTACCATAATGCAAAGTATCGAAAATATTTATCTGATTAGTTCTTTTCAAACAAGTTATTCCCCCTCCTTGTGTCGAAATCCATAAATTATAATTCTTATCCTCTATTATTTTTGAAACCTTACAATTTTTCAAAGTCTTAGTTGGATCATAGGCTATATACTCATTATTTTTTCTGTCAAATCGTACAAAACCATAAAAAGTACCAATCCAGATTATTCCTTCATGGTCTTCGCAAAATGAATGCACCCAAGGACTGGGGATTTTAAATGGTGTAGTACGAGTCACCGATTTGTATTCATTAGTTTGTGGATTATACCTGGTTATACCACCTTTTGTGCCAATCCATATTTCGCCATACCTATCTTTCATTATGGCCCTGATTTGATTGTCAACAATACTTTTTTCCGGATTTTGAGGATTGTGTTTATAATACTTAATAGTATTTTTTTTTCGATCAAATTTTATCAGACCATTTGAATATGTTCCAAGCCACAATATGCCGTTATCATCTTCATATATTTCCCTAATGATATCATTAATAAAACGATCACATGTATTTTCGGAATTATATATTGAATAAAAAGGTTTAGTATTAGTGTTTATCTTATAAACACCTTGATTTTCAGTTCCAATCCATAGTATGCCGAATTTATCAAGATATATGGCACTTATTAAACCTGACGTTAACGGTTGTGTTCCTGAGAGATCGAGACAATATTTTTTTTCAATATTTGTATTTAAATCTTTTTTAAAAACGTACCCGTTCTCATATTTCCAGGTAACATCTGAAGTGTTTTCAGCAAAACAAATTGGCTGTCTGCTGCGTTGCATCTTTTGTAGAATATAAGCAGGAGTATTTATCTCAGAAATTCTAATAAAATCATCAGTTTCATAATTGTATTTACAATAAGTTGATGTGCTAAAAAATCCGATCCATATGTTTTCCAAGGAGTCAAGAACTATATTGTATATTCCACTACTAATTATAGTTTTGGGGTTGTCCGGTTCAGGATGATACTGTATGAATTTGTACCCATCATATTTACAAATGCTGGCAAAAGAACTTAACCACATGAAGCCATATTTATCTTGTTTTATGGATTGTACTGAATTTTGAGGTAATCCATCTTTTACTGTCAATTGTTCCAATTGAAGAACATTGATTTGAGAATATGTACTGATTACTAATAGTTTAAATAGAAATATGAAAACAGATATTCTATTCATAATAAATTAACCATAGAGTAATAACAAATTTAGTAAAATCCGTTCAATAATAAGCTTTGCGTTTTATCTGAATAAGTGTATTTATGTAAAAGAAAAAGAATTAAAGTCATTATCTTATTTTATTGCATTTGTAACAAATACCTTTTTAATTCGTTAACTATTTAAGTTCAATTTAAATCAAACGATTATGAAAAAGTCACTTAAATTTTTCTTTATAATATTAAGCTTTGTCTTATTCATCAATAATTGTGAGAAAGATAAAGATAACTCGAAAATTCCAGATACAGGAACAATTGCCAGCTATGAGATTGCCAGACAAAACGTACTTCGTCAAATACCTGTTGAGTATATTAATGCTGCAAGAAATAATCTTCATATTGCCTATCAACATACGTCACATGGTACGCATGTAAGCTATGGTATGTTTGGATTACAGGATTTTAAAAATGGCGATGATGTATTATTTGGAATAACAAATAACAACCCACAATCTAACAAGCTGGATTACAGGGATTATGCCATGGCAAGCTATGCTGCCTCTGGCGAAAGTGCTGATGATCTTAGTAGTAATGAAACGGGCTTTATACAAGCCACCAGAAATTATTTGGACGATCCGGAAAACTCAGATATTAATGTTGTTATGTGGTCTTGGTGCGACATTGCCGGACACGATGTTGCAACAAATTATTTGCCAGGAATGCAAACATTAATTAATGAATATGGTGATGGAGGATCAAAAATTGGTACAGGTGAAGGAAAACGCGAAAATCCGGTAACATTTATATATATGACCGGCCATGGAAATGCAAATGATAATGTAGGTGATGGAAAACCAAAAAACCAGGCTGACCTTATTATCAATTACTGTAAAACAAATGGCTATTATTGCCTTGATTATTATGGAATTGATACGCATGATATGGATGGTAACTATTGGGAAGATGCCGGTGATAATGGAAATTCATCAGAGTATGGTGGTAATTTTTACCAAGATTGGCAAGATAGTCATCAGTTAGGTGTTGATTATTATGAAAATAAATCTGCCCCTGGCGGAAGTACAACGTATGGTGACCATACAACGCAACATATTACATCAAACTGTAAAGCGTATGCTATGTGGTATATTTTGGCTCGCATAGCGGGTTGGAGCGGGAAATGATTTGTTAAGTTTTAGATTAGTCTCAATAATTTGTTAATGAAGTGCAACAAATTTAAAGGACTATGAAATATAAATAATTTTTTTAATATTTTGTTTTAAAAAAAAATATATAATTTAGTTGTTTCTTACTAAAAACGATGAATGGAATTTAAAAGATTATATTCACTTATTATATGAGTAGATTCTTTTGTTAGATTTTCATTTATTGTTTGGTTCTCAGAGTTGGGAAGTTTCGTTTTTTTGCAATATCTTGAAACAAAGATATAGTAATGTTATATTTATAAGGAATGTCAATAGCAGAAATGCTAATTGACGAGGTTTTATCATATCCATTTTTGGAAATATTTTATCAGGTGTATAATTCCATTTAAGAGGTGAAGTTTATACAAGAGATATCCATCCTGTTTTTAATTACTTCTATTTACTTCTTAGTTTTTAGTAAAAATGAAACATAGATATATAGCCAAATAGATGAATATCAAACCTCTCGTGAAGCAAATATTAAACTTGAATTTCAAGTAAAACAATCATTAAAATTAATTGGAAAAGAGGATTATTCTAATGTACCTGAATATGCCATGACTGGATTAAAATATTCTAATGAAAAAAAAGAGAACGGGAATACGCACATCAACAAAAAGAAAAGTCTTTTCAGCCTGAACTCAGTCGTCAAAAAATTATGGGGAATGTAATGGTAATTATTTCAGGGTTCTTTGTACTACTAATAATTTCTTTAGTGTATGTTTACCGGCTCCAAAAAAAAAAAATGAAAAAGAGTTTGGAATTGCAAAAAAATGAGTCTGAAAAAAATCAAGAGTTATATCAAAAAAAATTGCGGTTTTTTACCAATGTATCCTATGATCTGCGTATACCCTTAACACTTATTAAGGGTACCCTGGAAAGATTAATAAAACAAGAGAATGGAAATAAACAGTTTTTACCTCATCTTAAAGTGATCCATAGAAATACTATCAAGTTGTATAAACTCGTTGACCAGATTTTGGATTTTCATAAACTTGATTCAGGCAATTTAAACCTCCAGGTATCAGAAAATAATATCATAGAGTACATTTACGATATACTAAAATCTTTTGATGACCATGTAAAAAGTAAAGATATTAAGTTAAAATTCCATCCCTTTGAAGATGAATTACTCGTTTGGTTTGATTCTGATAAATTTGGAAAAATAATGAGCAATCTTATTTCTAATGCAATTAAATATACTCCCAAAGGCGGTTACATAAGTATTGCTTTTATTTCAATTGATAATAAAGTGGATATTATTATTAAAAATAATGGAATAGGTATTTCTCCTGATCAATTCGATAAAATATTTGAGCGGCATTACCAGGCCACTCAATCTGATTTCATAAAAAAAGGAGGAAGCGGAATTGGTCTTGCCCTTACAAAAGAACTGGTAGAATTGCACCATGGTAAAATTCAAGTAAAAAGCCAGGAAGGTATTGGGACAGAATTCATTCTTACGTTACCAAATAATAAAGATCGATTTAAACCTGATGAAATAAAAAAAGATAAAGGTGCTGGTAAACTGAATAAGATCATGGATGAACATAAATTTGATTATGAGAATGAAATTAAAAAGAAATCTTATAGGAATAACAAGTACCTAAATATTAGAGAAAATTGCCTTTCAGATGCCCCAAAAGTTTTAATTGTTGAAGATAATGCAGATATGTGCAATTATATAATTGAATGTCTAGAACCAAAATATCAAGTAATACCTGTTGATGATGGATTAAAAGGTTTTAATCGGGCAATTGAGGTTATTCCTGATATTATTATAAGTGATATAATAATGCCCAAGTTTGATGGCATTGAGCTTTGTCATAGACTAAAAGAAGATGTCAGGACAAGCCATATACCGATTGTATTATTAACTGCAAAATTTGAATTGGAAAGCCAGATTAAAGCAATTGAAATAGGAGCTGATGACTATATAGTTAAACCTTTTGATGAGGAGTTTCTTAAAACACGTATAAAGAATCTTATTAAGAATAGGCAAAAACTTAAAGAAATATATAGTAAAAGCATTAGTATAGACCAAACAATATTAAATTCAAACTCAATTGATAAAAAATTCTTGCAATCTGCAATTGAGATTGTAGAAAATAATATATCAAAAACCGAATTAAATCCTGATATCCTTGCAAAAGAATTGAATATGAGCCGATCAGTCTTATATCGAAAGATAAAGTCATTAACCGATGAATCAAGTAGTGATTTCATAAGAAGCATTCGTCTTAAAAAGAGTGCTCAGCTTTTATTGGAAGAGAAATTGTCTGTTTCCAAAGTTTCCTATGAAGTAGGTTTTACAGACCCTAAGTATTTTAGTAAA
>CAZWGG010000211.1:0-3183 GCA_964633305.1 uncultured Bacteroidales bacterium | reverse complement strand
ACTCCAACAGAGTTTGTTAGAAGCAAAATGAATTCATTTAAATAATTTTAACACCAATAAATTGACAAATTTCGCTTTTATATTAGTTACTAAATACTTGTATTCTATCGACATATTTTGGACAAATCAAAATTGACCTGTTTTTACCCCTAAAATGAATAGATTTTACCCCATGAATTGTTTCCTTCTTTATATATTTGACGCACTAGTAAAGAACATATAGGATTCATATTCTAAGTTAAAGCTTTGTGCGTTTATAGCATATTTTTTGGTTTTTATACTGAAATATTTTCTTTCTTTAAATTAAAGAAAGTTTATAATTAAGTTATTTTGTCAATAATAGTTATTGCTAATTGACCAGCTTGGGGTATATTTTTGAGAAAGTGACGGGGCCAATTATTTTTCTAGTATCTCATATAGCCAAAGTTTAACTTTCTTATTACCTACAAATTCAAAATATTGTAATATAATTCTTATATAGTTATAATATAACATAACATAACATGAAAACTATTGCTATTATTGGAGCAGGTGTAATGGGAAGTGATATTGCATCAAACCTGGCATGTTTCAATTATAATGTTTTGCTGAAAGACTTAGATAAATCAAAACTTACGCAGGCAGAAGAAAAAATCAAAAAAGACTTCCGGATGTATAAAATGATAAATTCAAATTATAAGAATGTTGAATTAAAAGACCTTATTGGAAATATTAAGTTTATTGAAGATTATGATGATTTTGACAAAGTAGATATGATTATTGAAAATATATCCGAAAATTTAGATTTGAAAAAAAATCTCTATTTGGAATTAAAACAACATTGTAATATTCAGGCCATTTATGCAGTTAACACAAGTTGTATTTCCATAACAGAAATAGCTTCTTTCTTATCAGATTCTTCTAAAGTAATTGGAATGCATTTTATGAATCCTACACCAATGAAAGAAATGGTTGAAGTTGTTAAAGGATTTCATACATCTGAAGATACAATTGAAAAATCAAAGCAATTTATTAAATCTTTGAAAAAGCTACCGGTTGTTGTAAATGATTATCCGGGGTTTGTAGCAAACAGGTTGTCTCATCTTTTTATGAATGAAGCAGCATTTTTAGTACAAGACCAAGTAGCTACACCAAAAGAAATAGATATAATATTTAAAAAAGGATATGGACATGCAATGGGTCCATTAGAAACAGCGGATCTTATTGGACTGGATACTGTCGTAAATTCCCTTAATATACTTTACAACAGCTATCAAGATACTAAATTCCGTTGTTGTCCACTTTTACAAAAAATGGTTAAAGCCGGACTACTCGGGAAAAAATCAGGAGAGGGTTTTTACAAGTATCAATAATGACCAGATTGAAATTTGTTTTATAGATTTTAATTGCTTATGGAAAAATATTATGATAAGGAGGTTAAGTGTATTGTATGGGATTTGGACAACACCATTTGGGATGGTATACTTTTAGAATCAAATAACGTTAAACTTAAACAAAAAATAAGGGATATAATTATTGAACTTGATGCTAGGGGAATTCTTCACTCAATTGCAAGTAAAAATAATTATGAAGATGCATTAATCAAACTTAAAGAATTTGGACTGGATCAATATTTCCTCTTTCCTGAAATAAATTGGAATGCAAAATCCGAATCAATTATTAATATACAGAAAAACTTGAATATCGGAATAGATACAATATTATTTATTGATGATCAATCTTTTGAAAGAGATGAAGTTTCAAGCAGCCATCCGGAAGTTGAAACTATAGACGCATCAGAGTACTTAGAAATACTTAATAACAAACGCTTAACCCCAAAATTTTTAACAAAAGACTCTAGTAGACGAAGATTGATGTATCTTGAAGACATGAAGAGAAATAAGGAAGAAGAGGAGTATAAAGGGCCTAAAGAGGAATTTCTATCTTCCCTGAGTATGAAATTTATTATTTCTGAAGCTAAGGAGGAAGATTTAGAACGAGCTGAAGAACTTACAGTAAGGACAAATCAGCTTAACGCTACTGGGCACACCTATAGTTATGACGAGTTATATACTTTTATGCAATCGGATAAACATAAGCTATATGTATGTGAGCTTATTGATAGATATGGAAGCTATGGAAAAATAGGCCTTGTGCTTATTGAAATAGACGATACTAACTGGTACTTGAAAATGCTTTTGATGTCATGCAGGGTATTATCAAGAAGCGTTGGTTCCGTACTTTTAACTTATATAATGCAACAAACAAAGGATGCAGGAAAACGTCTTTTAGCCGATTTCAAACAGACTGATAGGAATAAGATGATGTACATAACTTATAAGTTTGCTAATTTTAAAGAACTATCCAATGATGGTAAAGGAAATATAGTGTTTGAAAATGATTTGACGCAAATTCAAAAATTTCCACCTTACATTGATATAAAGTATCCTGAATTGATGAAAATTAAAAATGAAAAGGCGTTTTAAATAGCTATAATAATTATAAAAAAATTTATGTAGAATACATTATGGAACAAAAAGAAAAAATAAGAAAATTTATTGAAGCAAACTTAATCGTATTAGAAGATGAAGTTGAGTTTTCAGATTCAGATAACATATTTGAATTGGGATATGTAAATTCACTTTTTGCCATGAAGTTACTTAATTATGTTGAAAGTGAATTTGGAATTACAGTGAACAATGAAGAAATAGGTATTAAGAATTTTAGCTCAGTAAATAATATTTATCAGTTAGTTAAAACAAAATTAGAAACTATTTCTTTGAACAATTAAAGTTAAACACAAGGATGTATTCTTAGGTAAAAGTTTGTTCTATTAGAGTTAAGGCCAATGGAAGATAAAATACAACAAAAGATAATTGAGGAAGCAAAAGAATTTGCTGATAAAGAAATAAGACCTTTTACGGCAGCCTTTGAAGAACAGGGAAGAATCCCCCGTGAACTAATTAATAAGATGGCTGCAAAAGGTTATCTGGCCGCAAATTTTCCAAAAGAGTGTGGTGGATTAGAACTTGACCCTATTCATTACGGACTTTTCACAGAAGTAATTGGAAAGGCATGCGCTTCTACACGTGCTATCTTAACTGTTCATACATCCTTAGTTGGAGAAACCATACTTCGTTGGGGGAATGAAGAGCAAAAAACAAAGATTTTACCAGCTATGGCACGTGGTGAAATTATGGCTGC
>CAZWGG010000210.1:0-8310 GCA_964633305.1 uncultured Bacteroidales bacterium | reverse complement strand
CCCCTTTCCTAAAGGGGGCCAGGGGGATTTCCTACAAATTGATTCATATATCCCTCGAGTACTCTTATCACATTATTTAAATCATGTCGTACTTCAGTTTCTGCAAATCTTAACACATTATAACCCAATTCGGTTAAAAATTCATCTCTTTTTTTATCTTCCTCAAATTTAAAATTGTGTGAGTATCCATCAATTTCAATTATTAATTTCAGTTTTCTGCAGATAAAATCAACTATATAATTTCCGACTGGAAATTGTCGGTTAAATTGATACCCATAAAATTTATGTGCCCTCAGTACATTATTCCAAAGTAATATTTCTCCAGGAGTAGAATTTTTCCGCAGGGTACGCGCAAATGGTTTTAAGCTTTTTTTGTATTTAATTGGTTTCTTCATGTGTCTTATAAATCCCCCGGCCTGCGGCCACCCCCTTTATAAAAGGGGGAAAATCCCCCGGCCTATTGTAATCCACTTTAAGAAAGAAGATTTTTTTATCCATCAATAAAAAACTCACAAAAAAATGTTTAAATTATAACCATTAAAATTGATTATAATATAATCAAAAGTAGTATATTTTTTTTGAAACACAAAAATATTTTTCAACATCACAAAAATGATAACCGGCATTGGAAAAAATATCATCCACCTTGACCTCGACACCTTTTTTGTGTCGGTAGAACGGCTTATCAACAGCAGTTTAAACGGAAAGCCTGTTATCATTGGTGGTTCTTCGGACAGAGGTGTGGTGGCAAGCTGCAGTTACGAGGCCCGGCACTTCGGCGTACACTCTGCCATGCCCATGAAAATGGCGAGAATCCTTTGCCCTGATGCTTTCTTTGTGAGAGGCGACATGGAACTTTACAGCAAATACTCCCACACGGTTACCGACATCATAGCAGAAGAAGCCCCGGTATACGAAAAGGCCTCGGTAGATGAGCACTATATCGACATCACCGGCATGGACAGGTTTTTTGGCTGCATGGCATGGACGCACGAACTGCGCCAAAAGATTATCAAAGAAACGGGATTGCCCATCTCGCTCGGGTTATCGGTAAATAAGACGGTTGCCAAAATAGCCACCGGCGAAGCTAAACCCAACGGAGAAAAGGAGGTTCCCCCCGACATTGTGAAGCCTTTTTTACACCCGTTATCCATCAAAAAAATACCCATGATTGGAGACAAGACATACCACCTGCTCCGATCGATGGGCATTGCCACCATAGGCACCCTGGGAATGATTCCCCCTGAGATGATGGAAAAAGTACTTGGAAAAAACGGAATTGTCATCTGGAAAAAAGCAAACGGGGTTGATTCAACACCCGTTCAGCCCTATTCGGAGCAGAAATCAATCAGCACCGAGCGCACATTCGACCAGGACACTACCGATGTGGTAATGCTGAACGAAAAACTGGTGAGCATGGTGGAAAAAATTACCTTCGACCTGAGGAAACATCAAAGACTTACTTCGTGCGTAACGGTAAAAATCAGGTACTCCAATTTCGATACCTATACGCTGCAAAAACGCATCCCCTACACTTCGTTCGATCACAAGCTGATTGAGGTTGCCAAAGAGCTTTTCAGCCGCCTGTACCAGCGCAGAATGCTTATACGGCTTATTGGCGTTAGGTTCAGTCACCTTGTGCAGGGCACCGAACAACTGAACCTGTTTGAAGATGTTTCAAAAGAAGTTAAGCTTTACCAGACCATTGACCGATTAAGAAAACAATACGGAAAGGATGCAGTGATGAGGGCAGTGGGAATATAAGGAAAGAAAAATCGTCAGGTTATTCCATGCTCAAATTCCAACAGGTAAGCAACTGAAAGTTTCTGGTTTAAAGTTTTATTATTTCAGTACAATCACGACAATTTCTACCAATCTAAATTGATTATATGCCATCAGTAAATGGGAATATCTATTGTCAAATTGACATACTAACACTCTCAAAAACAAGGATTAATATAATAATGCTATATTGGTTATTAAAATAATGAAGTTCTTTTCGGAGTTAGTCGAAGTTTATTTACTTTTGCGGAATCAAAAATTGATGAATCTCAACTTTTTTACATCAATTAACGTGCTTACCCATAATTAATTAAAAACACTTGTTTACTTTAAAAATGAGTTTAATGGAGTTATTTAATATTTTTCTTGTAACTATTTTAATTTCAATTATATTAATACCATTAGTCAACTCTAAACTTAAAAGTTTAATTACCTTTATTTCAATAGCAGGATTATCTGTTATCAGCAGCATTTGGGCGGTCGAGGCGCTCATTGGCCAGCCTGTTGAGCTATTATTTAACGGAACGCAGGTAACCGGCAATATTCAATTCAGGATTGATGCCTTGTCGGCCTGGTTTATTTTGATGATCAACTTTACATTTCTCACCGGTATAGTATATGGCGCATACTATATGAAGGTATATTGTAATCAGACTTCAAATCTTTCGTTGCACTGGATTGCATATATTATTGCTCATGCCTCTCTTATTGGTCTTTGTTCCATACATAACAGCATAGCTTTTCTAATACTTTGGGAAGTAATGGCCCTTTCTACTTTTTTACTTGTCATTTTTGAACATCAAAAACACCAAATAATGAAAGCCGGGATGAACTATCTGATTCAATCGCATATCAGCATTCTGTTTCTGACACTTGCTTTCATTGGAGTTATCTATAAAGTACATTCATTGGATTTTAGCGCTATCAGGGAGTTTTCTTTGCAAAGCACGACATTAAGCAGTCTTATTATATTCTTTTGTTTTTTTATTGGCTTTGCATTGAAAGCCGGGTTCGTTCCGTTTCATACATGGCTGCCTTATGCACATCCTGCTGCACCGTCTCATGTATCCGGGGTAATGTCGGGAGTCATTATCAAGATTGGTATTTACGGCATATTGCGAATGTTATATCTGATGAAAACGGATTACACTGCAATAGGTTATATCATTCTGACTCTGTCTGTAATTACCGGAGTATATGGAGTAATGCTAGCTATCATACAGCATAATTTAAAACGATTACTTGCCTATCATAGCATTGAAAATATTGGAATTATAGGCATTGGAATAGGTATTGGATGTATTGGACTTGGAGATGAAAATATTGTTCTGGCTTCCATGGGTTTTGCTGGTGCATTGCTGCACACGTTGAATCATTCACTGTTTAAGTCGCTTTTATTTTATGGAGCAGGAAATGTATATCAGGCAACCCATACCATGAACATAGAACAATTAGGTGGTTTGGGTAAAAAAATGCCTTATACTGCCTTGCTTTTCCTTGTTGGCTCTATTGCAATTAGTGGTTTGCCGCCTTTTAATGGTTTTATTTCAGAGTTTACCATATATAACAGCTTGTTTACCGGTATGAGTGGTGCAAACCTACCCCAATTGTTATTTCTTATTTTTCCGGTTTTGGGTCTGGCTTTAATTGGAGGGTTAGCCATTATGTGTTTTACAAAAGCATTTGGAACAATTTTTCTCGGATTACCAAGAAATCTTCAAAATGCAAATTCAACAGATCCAGGAATTATAAGGCTTATCCCAATGTTCCTTATTTCATTTTTAATTTTGGTAATTGGATTGTTTCCAAGGTATTTTTTTAATATTTTATCCATACCCGTAGCTCAGTTCACCGATTCATTATCTCAATCCACCAACCTTATGAATATTCCCGGATTGAATACTGTGATCAAAGTCGGATATGCATCTCTGGGTTTTATCTGCCTGGCTATACTTATTCTCATTATCAGATTTAGAATGAACAGATTTAAACCAAAAAGTATTGATACCACCTGGGGATGTGGTTATGTTGGAGCTACAAATAAGATGCAGTATACGGCCAGTTCATTTGTCAGACAATTCCGTAAGCTGGCTGAACCTGTATTGTCTGTGCATAAATTCAAACAGGAAATATCCGGAATTTTCCCCGGAAAAGGCGGCCACGAAACACATCCAAAAGATAAAATTGAAGAAAAAGCAATCAAATATCCATTAAAACTTATACGGCACTTTTTAAATAAGTTTACCTTTTTGCAAAGCGGTAATCCCCAGGTTTACGTAATATACGGTGTTGTATTTATTACCTTAATTATGGGGATACCATTTATAATTACTATTTTAAAATCCTTGATACAGTTTATGCATTAATGTAAAGATTATGTTAAGCTTTATTCTGATTCTTTTTGTAAGTCTTTTTTTTACGGGCATTGTTGTACGAACCAAAAGTATTGCCTCAGGTCGTAAGGGACCTGGAATACTTCAGCCAGTCAGGGATATACTCAGGTTATTTAAAAAAGGTTCTGTTTACAGCAAAACTACCACCATTATTTTTCGCATTGCTCCAAGTATTTATTTTGCTTCGGTATTGATGGCTTTATTAGTTATACCAATCGGCAGGTATAAAGGTATCATTTCCTTTGATGGAGACTTTGTGTTTTTTGCTTATATGCTTGCCTTAGGTAAGTTTTTTAATATTATTTCCGCTCTTGATACAGGTAGCAGTTTTGAGGGGATGGGAGCCAGTCGGGAAGCTCTATTTTCTATGCTGGCCGAACCTGCTTTCTTTCTGCTCGTGGGCTCACTAAGTTTACTGACCGGACAAGTTTCATTTCATGATATTTTCATGACATTTCATTTTGGTTCTACAGTTTCATATGCTCTTGGAATTATGGCAACATTTGTATTAATTATGATATGCATGGTTGAAAATAGCCGGATGCCCATCGACGATCCAAAAACACATCTTGAACTTACTATGATTCATGAAGTAATGATCCTGGATAACAGCGGTTTTGACCTGGGATTAATTCTTTCTGCTTCAAACTTAAAATTTGCTATGTATGGCGCTTTGATAGCAAACCTATATACAGGAGATTTACCTATTTATTATATAATTCCGATATACCTGTGCGTTCAGTTTTTATTTGCTGTAATTGTCGGAATACTGGAATCTTTTTCTGCAAGGTTCAGAATGGGACATAATGCTCAATTTGTTTTTGCATTAACTTCCGTTTCTTTGCTTATTTTTTTAGGAGTTTTACTTGTATTAGGAGTACTAAAATAGTAACAAACCAAAACCTGAAACAAGTAAATATTTTGATATTATTAATTTATATATGATAAATAAATGTTAGCCAATTTGTTATGATAAATGTATTGCTTATAATTTTTGCCATTACTCTTCTTTATCTTTCCATTGCCAACCGAATAATAACATATGTTAAGATTGTGGTATTGCAAGGTGTTGTTCTGTTTGGAGTTGCCTTTATAAAATTACAGGAAATAAACACTGTTAACCTTGCATTTATATTGCTTGAAACCATAATCGTAAAAACCCTGACTATTCCTTTTTTTCTTAATTATGTCATAAAAAGAAATAAAATAACCAGAGAGACAGAACCCTATATCCCAAATTTTATGTCGCTGATTGTAATTACGCTTATCATTGTCATTACTTTCCTGGTTTCAGGGTCAATTCCTGACATCCACCTGAACAAAATATTTTTTGTTGTAGCATTTTCAGCATTATTCAGCGGACTTTATTTTATCATTTCACGAAGAAAAATTATTACCCATGTTATAGGATATGTGATCATTGAGAATGGAGTATTCATATTATCGCTTGCAGTTGGAAACGAAATGCCAATGTTGGTTAATCTGGGTATTATGCTTGATATTTTCGTTACCATTTTCTTATTAGGCATATTCGTTAATAAAATTGGTGATGTGGTGAAAGAAATTGATATCTCTCAATTAAGCAATCTTAAAGACTAAATCAGGATTGATATGATTGGAGTTTATTTATCAGGAGCAATAATAATCAGCATTTTGCTATTTGTTAACAGAAGCAGACAAGCAAACAGAATTCTTGTTACTGCATTTTTAGTTATGCAATGTGGATTTACATTATATGAATACTTGCATAAGAATATTCCGGAGCTTGGCTTTTTCAAACCAGACGCACTAGCCATCTTATTATTAATAACTCTTAGTATTATTAGTATTCCGGCTTTGTTTCACAGTTATGAATACATTTATCAGAATAAGAATAATCCAAGGACAAGGTCAATCTATTACGCTGCTATGACTATGTTAATTGCGGCCATGAGTGCTGCATATCTGTCTTTTCATTTTGCTATAATCTGGATTTTTATTGAAATCACAACCTTAGGTGCCTCTGCACTGATTTTTCATAGGAGAAATAGCGGATCTCTGGAGGCAACCTGGAAATATATTTTTTTGTGCTCCATAAGCCTGACTTTTGTTTTTATTGGTATTTTGTTTTTAAGTATGTCTCTCGGACAATATAGTCATGAAGGACTTGGTTATGATGTATTGTTAAAAAGATCAACAACTCTAAAAACTATATGGCTAAAACTGGCATTTATTTTCATTTTTACCGGATTTACCGCTAAACTTGGTTTAGTGCCTATGTATACTGCTGGAATTGATGCTAAAGATAAGGCGCCCACACCGGCTGCTGCTCTTTTTTCAAGTGCTCTTTTGAATGTTGGTTTCGTTGGGATTTTTCGGTCCTATAAAATTATATCTCACACATCTTTGCATTCATGGGCAAATCATGTGATACTAATTGCGGCAGTTCTTTCTGTTTTTGTTGCCACTATATATATGCTGAAAGTTAAAAACATCAAACGAATGCTGGCCTATTCCAGTATTGAACACATGGGGTTGGTAATGCTGGGTTTGGTAGCCGGAGGAATAGGTTATTATGCAGCCATTTTACATCTTATCCTTCATGCTTTTATCAAATCTTCCTTTTTTCTTCAGATAGGTCAGGTATACAATATCTATAAAAGCAAAAGCATTTATTATGTTGGCAATTATTTTAAATATAATCTAACAGGGGCCATGGTCTTACTGGTAGCTTTTATATCTATCTCTGCTATGCCACCATCAGGACTTTTTATCAGTGAATTCTTGATTTTCCAGTCATTATTCGAAGCAAAATATGTGCTGCTTTTAATTCTTATACTGCTGTTATTAACCATAATTATTTGGGCTTTTGGTAAAAATATCTTTAAACTTCTGTTTGCTCCTCCTGTAGATTTTGATGAGACAAAAATTGAAAAAGTACATCCTATTGAATCCATATCTCAATTTACTTTGCTTGGATTGGCAATTTACTTAGGATTAAATCCTCCGGTGCAGTTTGTTGAATTGATTAAGGAAGCAATTCAAAATTTAACTTTGTGATATGAATTACGCAACATTGAATAATAATCAACGGGTACCATCAGATTCTATTCCTGTGCTGAAATATGAAGTTTTTATGGAAACTGTTTTGCTTTCATTAATGAAAGAGAAACAAAATCATTGTGTAAATTATTTCGGATTTCCGGTTGGTAACAACATTAAATTAATTTGTTGTATAGCTGATGATAAGAACGGATCAATTAACGTTTTATCATCATTGGTAAAACCAAATCAAAATCTTCCGTCATTTTCGGCTCACAATTTTGCTTTTGAAAAATATGAGCGCGAAATACACGAAAACTTCGGCCTTCAGTTTGCAGGACATCCCTGGTTGAAACCATTGAGATATTCTTCTTCCAGATTTGACAAAAACAAAACCATTGCAAATTATCCTTTTTATTCTATAGAAAGTGAAGAGCTGCATGAGGTTGGTGTAGGACCAATTCACGCAGGTATCATTGAACCGGGACATTTTCGATTTATCTGCAATGGTGAACAGATACTTCACCTTGAAATTCAACTTGGTTATCAACACAGAGGAATTGAGCAATTAATGCTACAAAAAAAGAAACTGAACCAACGAGTAACACTGGCAGAATCAATAGCAGGAGACACCGTTGTTGGTCACACAACTGCCTTTGTAAACCTGTGGGAAAGTCTTTGTGGTTTTGATGCAGGTGCTGATCTAAGATTTGCAAGAACACTGGCACTTGAGCATGAAAGAATTGCAATTCATACAGGCGATCTAAGCGCTCTGTGTAATGATATTGCCTACCAATTGGGAAGTTCAGTCTTTGGCAGACTGCGTACACCATTAATAAATTTCTTTCAGATATGGTGTGGAAACAGATTAGCCAAAGGACTAATAAGACCGGGAAAAACTAATTTCCCCTTTACACCTGAACTTTCTGAAAAATGGTATCACACGTTTGAACAATTTGGCTCTGATTTTCTGGAAATGTGCAAAGAACTATTTGATCTTCCTTCCGCTTTGGCCAGATTAGAGCGAACCGGAGTGATGACTTCTGAGACTGCATTACAAATCGGAGCTGTCGGAATGGTTGCCTGATCAAGCGGGGTAATCAGAGATATCCGG
>CAZWGG010000209.1:0-8316 GCA_964633305.1 uncultured Bacteroidales bacterium | reverse complement strand
AACCCCTTCCATGGCTTCGTTTACAATCTCATTCAGGTCCATTTCATTAATGCCTGCTTTTGCACCGGTTATTGCTTCATCTGCTATCCTGTCAACGTCCATTTCTTCAAGGCCTTCTTCTATACCCTCCAGGATTTCCTCGGAAAGCTCGTCTGTATCACTGTAATCGTCATTTTCTTCGGCATTCCGTTCAATTTCTTCCCTTTCCTGTTCTGCTAATTGTCTGTCATGTAACGCACCTTCTCTTTCCTGTTCAAGCAGTTTTTCTTCTAGTAATGCATCATTTTTTTCCTGGATTGCCATTTGCTCATCATACATTTCAGCTTTTTTCTCCAGGACCAGCCGTTTTGCACTTTGTATTTCAAATTCGGCCTCTTTAATTTTCAACTCTGCAACATGTCTGGCTTCTTCTGCTTCTTTTCTTTTCAGTTCAACCTGTTTATGTATTTTTTTCAATTCTCCTTTTTTGATCTCGCCCTTTTGATGTTTTCGTTCAGCTTCGGCCAATTCTTTCTCTGCTTTCTTGCTTTTGATTTCAGCTTTTATCATGTCTTCTTCAGCCTTCCTTCTTTTCATTTCTGCTTCTTTTTCTGTATGTTCGGAATTGGTTTTCTCAAGTTTCTGTTCCAATTCATTAAGCTCATTCTCAGATTTACTCAAATTCTTTTCGAGTTCGATTAACTCTCCATCCAGTTGTTTAACCTGATCACTCTGTGAGGTTTTGCTTTTTTCTGAATTTGTTGTGTCTTTGGCATACACTTGTGAACTGGGAATGTCTGTCTGAACTATACCATTCTTTGATGTAGTAAACTGAATATTTCCGTTTTCTGTATTCTTAAAAAATGCTGCATTTGCATGTAGCATGATTACAAATATTCCTATGAAAATAATGCAGGATGCTGTGAATCCTTCTGTAAAATTTGTTTTCATCTTTGGTTGTTTTAATAATCGTTTTATTCGTTTAATTAGTCTTTCATTTCCACTACTTATGGCCATAGCAATATTTTTTTCAAGTAAATATTGTTCCTGTATGTTGGCCAGTGCTTTAGCAAAGTTTATGGAATCGCCTGTTTCTTCAATGGCAATATCATCACAGCAATGTTCCCTCTCTACCCGTATTGCTTTTGATATCCACCATATTGCCGGGTGATAGAAAAATACAATTTCAATAATAGACTGAACAATATTAACCAGGTAATCGCGCCTGATGATATGGGCAAGCTCATGCACAAGTATGCTTTCGAGTTGTTTTGGCGATAGTCCGGTAAAGGCACTTACCGGAATAAGGATAACAGGCTTAAAATAACCAATTACCACGGGTACTTTGGCCAGGGCAGATTGGTATATTTTAATTGTTTTATCCAGGTTTAGCCGTTTACACAGTTCATTAAAGGTTTGTTGCCATTTGTCTGTAACAGGATGTATCCTGTAGTTTTTCATCCGAAGTGAATACCCAAGTCCACCGATAAATTTTAATGTGAAAACAAGCATCCCCAGAAACCATAAGGTAACGATTAAAGGAATATGCTGATAGAAATAATTCTTGTATTGTGTTATTTTTTGATGAAATGGTTTCTGCCCGGAAAATGATAAGTTATAAGTTTGTTTTTCAGAAATAGTTTGGCGTTTGGAAAAATCTCCTGCCAAATTACCGGCAGATGTTATTATATGGGCTGTGTTACCTGTAGGATGATAATTTTTTGTGAAGGTATAAACAGATGAACCTAGCATAAAAAACAGGGCGATAACCGATATAAAATACCTGGTTTTCGATGTAAACTTATTGGTTGCAACAAGGATTATTCCAAAAATTATTGCAATAAGGGCACCCTGCCACAACGAGTGCAATATCATCCATCCTAATGCTTCAATAATTTCAGATGAAAATAGTGTTTGTATTGTATTCATGATTTGTTAACCTCCAGTTTATGAATTAATTCTTTTATTTGTTCAAGCTCTTCCTTACTGGTTTTATTATTGCCCAAAACCTGCATGACAAGGGCCGATGCAGAACCTCCAAAGGTAGATTCAAGAAATTTATCGAGTAAAAATCGTTGGGTCTCTTTTTGTTGAAGTACCGGGATATAAACATGGCTTCTGCCTTCAAGTTCTCTTTTTACAATATTCTTAGCTGCCATGTTTTGCATTATTTTCAAAGTTGTAGTATACCCTACATTTTTCTTTTTATGTATTTTTTCATGTACAAATTTTACTGTAGCAAATTTATATTTCCATAATACCTGCAATATTTCCAACTCGGCGGCTGTTGGTTTTGATTCTTTATTCATGAATTATAGTCTTATACGACAAATTTCGTACAAAAATACGATAAATGTCGTAATAAGCAAATTTTGTTACGATTTTTTTCGTATTTATGATGATTTTCTTTTTAAATTCTAATTTTGTAACCGCACTATATGATAGTCTATGACAAAAAATCAATATTTCAACAACATAACCAGGTATTCAAGAATAGAAACCAACGAAGTAGTCATTGGTGATGTGGCAATGGGAGGTAAAAATCCCATACGCATCCAATCCATGACAAATACTTCCACAAACGATGTTCAGGCAACGGTTGATCAATGCATTAGGATAATTAACGCCGGTGCAGATTATGTAAGAATAACCGTTCCCTCTGTTAAAGACACTGAAAATCTCCGTAGTATTCACACAATATTAAAAGAAAAAGGATATCACGCCCCGCTAATTGCCGATATCCATTTCAACCCGAAAATTGCAGAAATAGCAGCAACAATTGTTGAAAAAGTGAGAATAAACCCGGGTAATTTTGCTGGTTCAAAAAAAGATATTCCCTCCACCTATTCAGATGATGAATATTTCCTTGATTTTACCAAAGCAAAAGAAAAGTTTATTGCCCTGCTCAATATATGTAAAAAACACGGTACAGCAGTTCGTATAGGTGTTAATCACGGATCGCTATCCAACCGTATTGTAAGCCGGTATGGAGATACGCCGGCAGGAATGGTTGAATCGGCCATGGAGTTGTTACGGATTTGTAAAGAAGAAGCTTTCTCAAATGTTGTTTTGTCCATGAAAGCCAGCAACACAATAGTAATGGTACAGGCAACCCGGTTATTGGTCATAAAAATGAAACAGGAGAATATGCTGTTCCCTATTCATTTAGGTGTCACAGAAGCCGGAGCCGGCGAACAAGGACGGATAAAATCATCTGTTGGAATTGGTGCACTTCTCGCAGATGGAATTGGCGATACCATTCGGGTATCGCTTACCGAAGAACCTGAAAATGAAATACCGGTTGCAGCAAAATTAGTTGATCATGTTAATCATTTAAAAAATGAGACTTTATCCATCAAAACACTTTCAAAAATCCCGGTCAATACCTATGAATATAGAAAAAGAAAGACCTGTTCAATAAAAAACATAGGGGGTAGAAATGTACCGGTGGTTATAGCCGATTTTTCTTTATATGAGGCAATTAATTCGGATAATTTGCATGAAATAGGATGGATAACAAAAAAAAATGAATGGACTTTTAACGATTTATCGGCCGATTACATTTATCTTAACAACATACCAGACAATATAGAACTTCCTGACGAAAAAAGCATAATTACAAAACATAAGAACTGGCTGATTTATAAGGATGTATATACTAATATTTATCCTTTATTAACACTCGAAGAATACTTTACAAAAAAAGATGAAACCAGCAACCTGTGTTTTGTTCGGATTTCATACCACGATCTTTCGTCGGAATTGGTTAAAAAATGGAAAAATGATACAACTGCGGTATTGGTGGTAGAGTCTGATAAAACAACAGGTTTTCACAAGCAAAGGGCGCTTGTTTTTGAATTAATGAATAACAATTGTTTAACCCCGGTTATTTTTAAATCCGATTATTCAGAAAAAAAGGATGAAGATTTCCGGGTAAAAAGCGCTGCCGACCTTGGATGCCTTTTCCTTGACGGATTAGGTGATGGTATTTGGCTAACAAATGAAAAAAACTTACAACCGGAATTGATTAACTCAACGGCTTTTGATATTCTTCAGGCTTGTCGTGCCAGGATATCAAAAACCGAATATATTTCTTGTCCATCATGTGGAAGAACACATTTTAATATAATAGAAACACTGGCAAGGATTAAGGAGAAGACATTCCATTTAAAAGGATTGAAAATTGGCGTTATGGGATGTATTGTGAATGGAATAGGCGAAATGGCCGATGCCGGATACGGATATGTAGGCTCGGGCAATGGAAAAATTACACTATACAAAGAAAAAAAAGTAATACGGAAAAATATACCCGAATCACAGGCAGTAGATGAGTTGGTTAAACTAATAAAAGAAAATGGAGACTGGCGCAGTCCTTAGCTTATCCTGATCCATAAAGTTAAGTGTCTGTACTATAAAGTTCACAAATGAGACGTGGGAAATCTGAAAACAGGGAGTTGCGACTCGTCAGTATGAACTGTTTGAGGGCAAACGGTATTGAGATATGCGGACTTTATAAACAGACACTAAAATAGGAGTTGTCAAAACAAGAAATATATGGTTATCTAAATGTTATTGACTGAATATTATTTACAGGTATTGCTTTTTCAAATAGTTTATCTGTAAGAGGGTTCACCATTTGAACCCTGATCTGGTTATATTTTTCTACCGAACCATAGCATGACATGTACAACTCGGCTTCTTTAAGTGACACACTTATCCCATTTTTCTTATAAACGGTAATTTCTCCCTTTTGATTTCCAACAGACCAAACAGGGTCATCTTTGAACCCAATTAATACAAGTTTATTTACATCCTTATAATCTTTTGTTTCAGTATGACTGTCATTATACAAACCTTTTAACATAATATAACTTTCAAAATATTCTGTTGAACTACAGTTTAACTGTCCGAAATGGTAAATTTCAAGGGTTTCTCCATCCTTAAGCTTAATGACCGCTGGGACATTTTTTTTCTGTGCTAAAATACTAGCCGAAAATGCTATAAATACCAATATTATTCCTGTTGTTCTCATTTTAATAATATTTAAGTAACATTTTTTTATTAACAGCAAGATAATAAATTTTTACAATTACTTAAAACGTTTAAGTTAAAGAATTATTGTCAATAAGCGTATAAGTTGCAGAAACTATATAAATTTTATGATTTAACTTTTTCAAGAAATCCATCAGGCATTTTAATAACTTTTTTCGTTTGATAGTCAAAAAAGACAATACCTGTCTTCACCCTGGCAATTTCCTTTTGGTCATGTACCCTGACGATTTTATACAACATATCAAAACCTACACGTGTATGATCATCTGTTGCTATACTGATACGAAGTAAATCGCCATGAAATCCTTCTGCTTTATATACAATAGCAGCATCGGTAATGATTATTCCTTTTTCTTCATTATCAATTTCTTTATGTCCTATTTTTTTAAAAAACCTTACACGTGCTTCGTGAGCCAGCGACAAGACAGTATCGTTACCAAGATGCCCTCCATAATTAATATCCGAAATTCTGACTGAAATCTCCGTATCAAAAATAAATTTTTCAGGTAAATCAATTTCAATTCGTGCCATGCTTAAAAAGATCAATTATTGTTTGTGGGGATTTTAGATAATAAACCTGGAGCCCAACTCCTTTGGCTGATTCTATATTTTGAGGAGAATCATCAATTAATAATGTTTCGTTTGGATTAAGGTTATTGTCAGTTAATACATGAGTAAAAATTTCTGCATCGGGCTTGCGCATTCCTAATTCATATGACAAATATACCTTTTCAAATAAATCATAATACCCATTTAACCCGTATATTTTCTTCAGATAATTAAAATAATTTTCTACATGAATAGCATTTGTATTGCTTAAAAGAAATGTCCTGTAACAGGATTTAATTTCTTTAAGCACTTCCAATCTTTCTTCCGGTGTGTCAACCAATATGGCCATCCAGGCATCATCAATTTCTTTGTCAGTGACTTTCTTTGGAATGAATTTACGGATCTCATCTCTAAACAGTCCGGGAGATATTTTTCCCTTTTCAAATTTTTGAAACAACTCGTTTTGTTCTAACAATGTATACTGATCGTCAAAGCCCGAAAAGCCCAGTTCATGAAATGCTTTGCTTGCCTTATTAAAATCGATATTGGTGAGTACACCCCCCCAGTCAAAAATAATATTTTTAATTTGTGAATAGTTAATATGGGCTACATCCGATAATTTCACTATTTTTAATTTTTAAAATACAAAAAAACTAATTTTTCACGATAATTCTATGAACATTAATGGCTCACACTATGAAACTATTTGGTTAAAAGATGGCGATAATTCTGTAGTTCAGATAATTGATCAGAGATTTTTACCATTTAAATTTTTAATTCATGACCTAAAAACCGCAGATGATGTTTTTTTTGCAATTAAAGATATGTATGTAAGGGGAGCACCCCTTATCGGGGCAGCCGCCGGACTCGGGGTATACCTGGCTTTACTCAATTTTAAAGGCAATACGGACCTTAACAAATATATAGATGAAACAGCAGGGTTTTTAAAATCGTCAAGGCCAACTGCTATAAATTTAGCCTATGCAGTTGATAGAATGACCTTAGCTATTAAAGCAGGTACCAATATACAATCGAAAACCGAAATAGCCTATAATACGGCTATAGAAATTGTTAATGAAGAAAGACAGAATTGCATCAATATTGGGCAATATGGGTTACCAGTTATAGAAGAAATAGCCAAAAGAAAAAAGAATAAAACCGTTAATATCCTTACTCACTGTAATGCAGGATGGTTGGCATGCATTGATTATGGTACGGCTACTGCACCTATTTACATGGCCCACGATAAAGGTATTGATGTACATGTTTGGGTTGATGAAACACGCCCGAGAAACCAGGGATCGAAACTTACCGCATGGGAGTTACTACAACATGGGGTCCCTTGTACCATAATTACAGATAATGCAGGAGGTCACCTTATGCAGCACGATATGGTTGACCTTGTTATCGTGGGCTGTGACCGTGCATCGGTTAATGGCGATGTTGCCAATAAAGTAGGAACATACCTGAAGGCACTGGCTGCCAATGACAATAATGTAC
The DNA here is from genome assembly GCA_964633305.1 of uncultured Bacteroidales bacterium. Classification (GTDB taxonomy): domain Bacteria; phylum Bacteroidota; class Bacteroidia; order Bacteroidales; family UBA10428; genus CAZWGG01. The sequence goes on along the minus strand of CAZWGG010000209.1, from coordinate 1,236 downwards.
CCTTTTATGTCGCTCTGCCATCATCATCATTTGACTGGACCATACATGACGGGGTAAAAGAGATTCCTATTGAAGAACGGGATGCAGATGAGATTAAACGTATCCAGGGAATGAAAGAAGGGGAACTCACGGAAATACTTATAACCGATAAAGAAAGCAAAGCTGCAAACTATGGATTTGATGTGACACCTGCCAGGTTAATAACCGGATTAATAACCGAAAAAGGGATTTGTAAACCGGGGAAAAATAGTATATCAGAACTCTTTCCTGAAAAAACTCAAATAACTGCTTTATGAAGAAAGTCGCTATTATAGGAGGTACTGGTCTGGAACATTTAAAAATACTATCTGATACTAAAGAACTTAGCGTGGAAACCCCTTTTGGTAATCCAAGTTCGAAACTTATTACCGGTAAGTATAATGACCTGGAAGTGGTACATCTTGCCCGTCATGGCAGGGACCACAGTATACCTTCTTCGCGAATAAATTTCAGGGCAAATATTTATGCACTCAAACAAATGGAATGCACACATATCTTTTCAACAACAGCTTGTGGGAGCTTGCAGGAAGAAATATGTCCGGGCGAATTTATTGTTTTTGACCAGTTTATAGATTTCACAAAACACCGCTCTACTACCATTTATGAAGAATACCAGCCCGGTGAATTCAGGTATACACCCATGGCTAACCCTTTTTCGGAAGAACTTCGCGATAACTTAATTGAATCGGCAATAAAAATAGGGCAAACAGTTCATACAAAAGGAACAGTTATAACAATAGACGGGCCTAGATTTTCCACACGGGCAGAATCAAACCTTTATAAAACATGGAAAGCCGATGTAATTAATATGACCACTGCCCCTGAAACTATTTTGGCCAATGAATTATGTATACCTATTGCAGTTATTGCCATTTGTACCGATTTCGACTCATGGCGAACAGATATAAAACCTCCGTCAACACAGGAAATAAGGGAAGTTATTGATAATAGTATTAAGAATTTGGTCGAATTAATGCGAATAACCCTTGAAAGGTTCTAGGTGAAAGCTATAAAGTTATCATCACAAATCATAAATAAAAGGTGCAAAACACAGTAGTGCATATAGAAAAGAAAAATATAAAGAAATATATTGTATAATTCACAACAAATATTTAATATTGCACTCCCTTAAAAATAAGGGTTTGGTCCCATAGCTCAGCTGGTTAGAGCACCTGACTCATAATCAGGGGGTCCTTG
>CAZWGG010000208.1:0-8342 GCA_964633305.1 uncultured Bacteroidales bacterium | reverse complement strand
TGCTTTCCAGGATACGTAGAGAAAGAACTTGTTTTTGAATTCGTAGTTGTCTTGTTCTTAAGAGATAAAAAAGCGAAAAAATCGAAATTACAACTATTGCTATAGATAATTTAAACCATACCGTCATCCAAAATGGAGGTAAAATTTTTATGTTTATATATGCTTCTTTTTCATTCCAGATGCCATCATCATTTGACGCCTTTACCTTAAAAATATAATCGCCTGGAGATAAATTTGTATATGTGGCTTCCTGTTTATTACCAACATAGTTCCAATCCATGTCAAATCCTTTCATCACATATGCATATTGGTTTTTCTTAGGATGAGCCATATCTAAAGCAATATATTCAAATGTCATTACATTTTGTTTGTATTTTAAAACCAAACTTTTAGTAAAAGTAATTTGTTTATTTAATATTGATTTTTCAGAATAATCTGTAACATCTGCATAAAACAGTTTGAAATTTGTAAGTATTACCTTGGGTTTGAATCTACTGACTTTTATGCTATCCGGGTTGAATATATTAATACCGTTTATTCCTCCAAAATAAAATATGTTTTTATCACTTTTATAAAAAGATCCTGCAAGAAATTCATTTGATTGCAGTCCGTCCGCTTTATCAAAATTTTTTACTACACGGGTTTTAGGATTTAGTTTACTCAATCCATCTAATGTACTTACCCATATATTATTATTTTTATCATCTAAAATTCCGCATATATATGTGTTTTTAAATCCTTTGCTAAATCTTGTAAAATTATTCTCATCAGGATTATAAAGGTTTAGGCCATTTGAAGTTCCTATCCAAAGTTGTTTCCTTGAATCTTCATAAATACATCTTATTTCGTTATCTGAAATAGAAGTTGAGTCGGAATTTAAAAAATGATAATTTATAAATGTATGCTCACCTTTTTTTAGTAAACTAAGTCCCCAAATAGTTGCAACCCAAATATTTCCTTTGTGATCATGCAATACTTGGAATGCCCAATTATTACTTAAATTGTTATTCTCCTTGTTGTAGTGATAAAAAATTTTATTCTTTTTATCAAATTTATCAATTCCTTTTCCATGTACAACAAGCCATAAATTGCCTTCATTATCTTCTGTTACCGATCTAACATCATTATTGGCAATACTTTTAGGATTCATTGGATTATTTGTGTATGATATGAACTTATGGGTTATAGAGTTATAATACTGTAAACCGCCCATGTATGTTCCTATCCACATTACATTAAATTTATCTTTAAAGATGGAAAAAACAGCTCCTTGACCTAAACTGCATTTGTTATGTATATTATACCGGTAAGTGACTTTTTTTCTTTTTTTCCAGTAGAATATATCGATTCCGTTGGCAGAATTTCCCAGCCATAGGTTTCCATCACTATCCTCAGCAATTGTTGAGATATAATCATATGTTGTATACCAAAAATCTGAGGATTTGGAATTAATGATTTTGAATCCTTTTGAGGCAATTCCTAGGCCTATACCTCCCCTTGTATATATAACCCAATGATTTCCCTGTTTATCTTGGAACATTGAAAATGCAGAGCTTTTTATTGAATACTCATTATTATTTTTATAGCTATATTTATAAAAACTATCTGATTTTTCATTATAAAGTCTTATTCCTGAATTATCACATATCCAAATTCTATCATAGTTATCTAAATAAGCATAATAAGCGAAAAAGTCATCAAGTTCTTCGTTTGGATACCTTTTGAAACGGTTCTTTTTAATATCATAACAGTTTATTCCACCGCCATAAGTTGCAATCCAGAGTTTGTCGTTTTTTAAAACAAGTCCTAATGGTGAATTATTACTAAGACTATTGGAATTATTTTTGTCATAAAAGAATCTTGTTTGTTTTTTTCTTTTCGTATCAAAATATACTAACCCTCCATTTTTTGTAGTACCAATCCATATATTGTTTTCCTCATCGAAAATAAACGTATTAATTTCTCCTTTGTCAATTGATACTATTTTGTTAAATACTCTATTTTCTTCATCATATAAATAGATATAGTTAAGCGAGCTGATGTATATTTTCCCGTAATTGTCTTCATTTATTTTACTAATACTTAATCCCTCTTGTCCCAGGGTATCTGAAAAGTTGTCAATTCTCTTAAAAATATCGTAATCGCTGTTATAAATACATAAACCTAAATTGGTTCCAATCCATAATCGTCCTTTACTATCATTATACAAACTAATAATATAATTATTAGTAAGGCTGGTATAATCACCTGGGATTTGTTTATATATTTTAAATTTATTACCATCAAAACGATTTAAGCCACTTGAAGTTCCAATCCAGATATAACCTAGAGTATCTTGTGTAATACAGGTTGCAACATTATTTGAAAGGCCTTCATTTCGTGAAAAATTTTGAAACTTCATCTCAAGGGGCTGCCCAATTAGTTGCAGATGAATTAGGACAAATGAGATTGAAAGAAAGAGTCTACAATTCATCATCAGCTTTTCAATAGATAGTTTTAGGTAAACAAGTACAATTTACTATACGTAGATAGTTTGAAATGGTTATTCAAATATTGATTGAAAAGCCATGATATAAATCAGACTTTTAATTGTTCTCCTTCTGACTTAGCAATAGTAACTGCCCCACATGTATCGCTCCAGACATTCGTAGCTGTCCTGAACATATCTAAGGGTCTGTCGACTGGCAGAATAATTGCTATTGCCGATAAAGGAAGTCCTATTGCAGAAAAAACTATTGTCATAGTAACTAAGCTTGCCATAGGAACTGCTGCGGTACCTATGGAAGCCAATAATGCCGTGACAACTAATATAAATTGTTCCGTTATCGATAAATCAAAGCCATATAGTTGTGCAATGAAGCCGGCTACAACTAATTCATATAAAGCGGTACCATCCATATTTATAGTAGCTCCAAGAGGTAAGGTGAAACTGCTTATTTTATTTGATACTCCGGAATTATCTTCGACCGATTCGATAGTAATAGGAAGTGTCGCATTAGATGAGGCAGTAGAAAAAGCTGTAAATAAAGTGGTTATTTGTGCCTTAAAATGGAGAAAAGGATTCACTTTCCCAATAGACTTAATAATGATAGGTAGTGTGATAAATGCATGAATAAATAATCCTAATAACACGGTTAACATAAATAATCCCAAACTTTCAATCAAGCTGCCGAGGTTTTCTTGCTTTGAAATTTCTAGTGCAACCAATCCAAATATTCCTATAGGTGCAAATTTTATAATAAACAACGTAATTCTCATCATTGTATCAAATATAGAAGAAAAGAATTCTATCAGCACCTTAGATTTTTGTTTATCAATTACAGTAATAAAGTAACCAAATAGTAAAGAAAAAAAGATGATAGACAGCATATCACCTTTTAATAATGCATTAAAAGGATTTTCAGGGATAATTTCGATTAATGTTTCACCAATAGGTTTTTTTTCCAGGTCAAATCCTCCTAAAGAGTCTGGTAATATGATATTAGCACCTTTCCCAGGTTTTATGAAATTGACTAAAAATAACCCAGTTAGAATTGCTAATAGACTAGTTGATAAATAATATATGATTGTTTTTAAACTAATTCTACCAAGATTTTTTGAGTTTCCAAGATTTGTTACACCATTAATAAGGGAAGAAATAACTAATAGAATAACAACCATTTTAAGCGCCCTGAGAAAAATTTCGCCCATCCAGCTAACATACTTTACAGGCTTGTTTTCATAAGCAATTGAGATTACGGTTTCAATATCTTTCGATTTTTCATTTATTAGTAGTTTTTGAATATCTTTCTTGAAATCATTTCTTTTTCTATATTCTTTACCTTGAATAGTGTCAAGTTTTGCGATAACTAAAGGATCATAAGTTTTAGTTAATTCAATTATTTTTTTATTATCTAAAATATATTTGGTAGGGAAGACAGAACCATATATAATAGCAAAAACTAATGCAAGAAGTATTTGAAAATGAAGTGGTATTTTTTTTAACATATTTCTTAGATAGTAAAAACCAAAGATAAAAAAGATATATTAAATGAATAAATTGTCTAACATTATGTAATGTTATTAAGATAATGATACATTAAAAATCAATAGAACTTTCAACGATTAATAAAAATATTAAATTCTAAAGAGATTAATTCAAAATAAAATGGTTCTATTTTATTAATTCATAGATTATTTCGCGGTACTTTCCAATGCAATAGCAGATAAAAGACCAGTTAGATTAAGTATATCCCCATTATTTTAGCAATATAACTTCAATTTTAGATATGTAAAATATGTTATATGTGCTATTTCAAAATGAATTACATTTGTAAAATAAGTATATTCAGAAAAATTGTATGAAGAAATATTATTTCATAATTAACATTAAATCAATATTTTAAAATTTTAATCTAAAGCATTAAATTACATTATTATAAATTAATTATGAATAAAGTACTATTTCTTAATAAATAAGAAAAGATAAAACAATATTTATCAATGGAATAAATCAATTATTTCAAGTTTTACTTAATTGTATGATATAATTTATAATATTATTTTTTACGATTAAATACATTATATCTGTTTACAAATGTAAATAAAAAACAATGGTGTAAATTGTTGAATAAAATGTAATTCTAAAGTAAATAGTTGTTAATTAATTAAATAGATGCATTATAACGATTTAGTTATAGTAAAGAATAAATTGCATTTTGGTTTTTGTAATTTTCTGGAAATGATTGCATATGGTATTCTATTAGTTAGTCATATTAAATTTACGTAACATTTGTGAACACTAGTTACAGAAATAAAATATTTTGTTGTATGAAATCACATATGGAAACGAAAAATTATTTACATTTGTGCAAAATCTGTACCATGAAAGACCAGTTAATTAAGTTTATGACTTCGGAAAATATAACGGCTACAACTTTAGCTGATGAAATTGGAGTTCAACGTTCAAGTATTTCACATATTTTAAGCGGTCGAAACAAGCCTAGTTACGATTTTATAATTAAAATTTTAAACCGATATAATAATTTGAATGCAGAATGGCTATTAACAGGCATTGGAACAATGTATAAAACTAATAATGGATCAAAAGATACTGGCAATAATCAAAATCCAAATCTTTTTACTTCTCTTCATAAAGAAAATAATGAGGATTACAATGCTTCAAATCTAAAAAAAGATAATATTTCATCCTTTACAACAAATAGTAAATTATCAAGTGTTACAAATGTAAACAACATTGAAAGAATTGTTATTTTTTTTGCTGATGGTAAATTCAAGGAATATACTCCATAAGAATTGAAAATTTGCTATTCTTCCTTATCTTTGCTGAAAATTTCAAGATGTACAGACTTATTCGTCCATTACTTTTTCTATTCCCGACTGAATTCATTCATAAATTTGCTGTAAGTTTTATTCACACTCTATTTTTAATTTCTGGTGTTAAAAAATTAGCAAATATTTGCTTATTTGTAAAAAATGATAAATTAAATATTGAATTTGCCGGTTTAAAATTTCAATCCCCTGTTGGATTGGCCGCCGGATTTGACAAAAATGCCGAATTCTTTGATGATTTCTCAAATTTAGGCTTTTCTTTTATTGAAATTGGTACAGTAACACCGCAGCCTCAAGCTGGAAATCCCAAACCTCGTTCTTTTAGGTTAGTAAAAGATAAAGCACTAATTAACAGAATGGGTTTTAACAATAAAGGGATTAAGGAAGTTGTTGAAAATTTAAAAAAAAGAAAACATGGTATTATAATTGGAGGGAATATAGGGAAAAATACTGATACGCCAATCGAAAAAGCAATTGATGATTATGAAGCATGTTTTAAAAAGCTTTATAATTTTATTGATTATTTTGCTGTAAACGTTAGTTGTCCTAATATAGCTAATTTAAACGTGTTACAGAATCCTGCAGAATTGGAAAAAATTCTTTCCAGGTTAGCTGGAATGAGAAAATCTAATGATGTTTACCGGCCTATTCTTTTAAAAATTTCTCCTGACCTAAATCACAAACAAATTGATGATATTATTCATATTTATAAAAAAACAGGAATTGATGGAATTATTGCTACGAATACTACCATTCAACGAGATAATTTAGCTACTTCTTCCAAACGTCTTGAGACCATAGGTAGCGGTGGATTAAGTGGTAAACCGTTAACCCACAGGTCTAATGAGATTATCAGGTACATATCGGAAAAATCAAAAAACACAATCCCTGTTATCGGCGTTGGTGGTATTATGTCGCCCGAAGATGTAATTGATAAGCTAAAAGCCGGAGCTAAGTTAGTTCAGGTTTATACAGGCTTTATCTATGAAGGACCTTTTTTTGTTAAAAGAATAAACAAAGCAATAGCTGAGTATTTAGTTAATTCTTAGTAAAGTTAGGATTATTTCTTAACAAAATGAAAAATTCACATTAACAACAAATAGAAGTAAAACTCTAAATAAGATGAAAAGAACCATTCAATTGAGTAGATTTGTTTTCCTGGTTGTTTCCCAATTATTCTTTTTCCATATAAATGCACAGGAACGTATAAATAAAGAACAGGTTTTGGAAAAGATGATTATGGCCAATAATTATTTTATGGAAAAATGGCCTGATGTTGGTAAAAGAATTGTAACCGACAGATCACGAGCAAGCAATATATGGACAAGAGGCGTTTACTACGAAGGACTTATGGCTTTATATGAAATTGATCCTCGTCCAAAGTATTATGATTATGCAGTTCGGTGGGGAGAATTTCATAAGTGGGACTTACGCGATGGAGATACTTTTACACGAAACGCTGATAACCAATGTGCCGGACAAACATATATAGATCTTTACCTTATTGATCCAATTCCTGAAAGGATAAAATACATTAAAATGTCTATTGACAGTATGATGAAAACAGATAAAATTGATGATTGGGATTGGATTGATGCCATACAAATGGCTATGCCGGTTTTTGCCAAATTAGGTGTTATATATAACGATAATGCATATTTCGAACGTATGTATAAAATGTATATGTATACGAAAGTAAAACAGGGAGACAATGGATTGTATAATAAAAAAGATCATTTATGGTGGCGTGATAAAGATTTTGATCCGCCTTATACAGAACCTAATGGTGAAGATTGTTACTGGTCAAGAGGAAACGGATGGGTTATTGCAGCATTAGTAAGGGTCTTGAGTACTATTCCTGAAAATGAGGCACATCGTAAAGAATACATCAAAACATTTATACAAATGATTAAAGCCTTAGCCCCGTTGCAGAGAGAAGATGGATTTTGGAATGTTAGTCTTCATGATCCCGATAATTATGGAGGAAAAGAAACAACAGGCACATCACTTTTTACTTATGCTATGGCATGGGGTGTAAACCATGGTTTGTTAAGTGAAAAAAAATATAGACCAATTGTTTGTAAAGCATGGAATGCATTGGTTAATGATGCCTTACATCCTGACGGTCAGTTAGGATATGTTCAAAGTACAGGTAAAGAACCAAAAGACGGACAGCCTATAACATATAACAATATTCCTGATTTTGAAGACTATGGACTTGGGTGTTTCCTTCTTGCAGGGAGTGAAGTTTACAAGATGAAATGAAAACATAGCTGAGGGAAATTAATTAAAAAAAATATATATATTTGTGCTGTTTTGGTGGTAGTTTCTTTTTCAAGAAATAACCTTAAAATGGGAATCCGGTGTACTTGCTTTTAGTATTTCTGTTAAGGCTTGGAATCCGGAGCTGTTCCCGCAGCTGTAAATCCCGGCATAATTTTGATTAAGAACTTCTGAACCTCCATCGCCACTGATCGTCCATTTGCGGTTGGGAAGGCATCAGAAGTCGGGATAAGCCAGAAGACCTGCCAAGCAGATTAATTAATAATTCGAACTTCGGGAAAAAGTTTCGGAAATTATATAAAAATAATTTCTATACTATTTTTCGGGGCTTAACTAAAATCAAAATTGCAATGAAATTATTTTCATCATGGAGTGGAGGTAAAGACTGTATGTTTGCTTTATATAGTATGCTGCAGGAAAAAAAATGCGATGTTCCATATTTGGTTAACATGTGTGATGCAGACGGGGTACATTCCAGATCGCACGGACTTAAAAAAGAATTGATAAAAAAACAGGCAAATGCAATTGGTATTGATATTATCCAGCAAATGACTGATTTTACTGGTTATGAAACAAACTTCAAACACGTAATTGAAGAGCTAAAGAAGGAAGGTGTTTCAGGAGGTATTTTTGGAGATATTTATTTACAGGAACATCGTGATTGGATTGAACGGGTATGCTCTGAAATGGAGATTGTTACTGATTCTCCGAAGATAAAAAAAGTAAGA
>CAZWGG010000207.1:4056-8374 GCA_964633305.1 uncultured Bacteroidales bacterium | reverse complement strand
TCTCAAGATTTTCCATGCCATCAATATTCAGACTCTTTGATAACTTAGTAATGTTTTTCATGTCCAGATCGCCTTGAATGCTAATTAGCACATTATCATCCGTACCGCCAATAATCATAAGTAATTCCGTAACTTTATTCTTTTCCTCTTTTACTAAAAATTTTATCTCTTGATTGCTTTCTTTAATAACCATTAACTCTTTGTATTGATCTTTTGATACCTGACCCATTATTTCTTTATAGAAATTTACCTTAGGCTTTTTTTCTGATTTATCATCAGTAGCAATAATTTTAATACAATTGAGTTTACTGATTACTTCCTCCATCTCATCTTTTTCTTCTAAAGAATTTGACTCATGGTTTCTAAACATATCAAACATATACTTGGAAATATATACCGATGTAAATCCTTCTTTTCCCGAATATTTGTCAAAGAGTTTATCAGCAGGTGACTGAGCCGTTAAACTTAGTGTGAACGAAAATGCCAAACATTGAAATAATAATCGTTTCATGGTAGTATTATTTAATTATTATCATTATCTATTTTAGATAAGTACAGCAACTTATCAAGATTCTCATTAAGCTTTCCAAGAGATGATAGATGTTGCTGACCTGTCTGCAATTTATTCAGATTTTGTAATCCCTTAGTTCCCTTATTTAAATAAGTTGAAACATACAGCAAAATATCCTGTGTTTCAGTATAGGCTACTTCCTTATTAGGAAAGGTATCAGGTTGATTGTTATTATAAATAAATATACGATATGTAACACCAACAACCAACAAAATACCTGCAGCAATACCTGCAAATTTTAACCAATTGGTTTTATTTGGAAAATTCAACGACAAGGTTGTAGTTGAATCAATTATTTTTTTTATCTTCTCATCAAAATGATCAGATGGCTTATTAACTTGGCTCACATTTGCCATAAGAAGAAATTGTTCTCTTGCGGACTTAAATTTATCCTCTACAGATTTATTTTCCAGGAAGTACTTTTTTAATATTTCTTCTTCATCTAGTGTTGTTTCTGCCCTGTAATACTTATCCAATAATATTTCTATTTTCCTGGTATCCATACTTATCTGTTTTAACTAAAAGTTCCTTTACTTTATTCCTGGCGCGAGAAAGATTAACCCGAATAGCATTGATATTCATATTCATTATCTCTGCAATTTCTTCATATTCGTAACCTTCCACATCGCGAAGTTGTACTATCAGCTTTTGTTGTCCAGGTAAAACATCCATTATTTTATAAAATCGTTCCAGTTTATCTTGAGTCTCAAGAATTTTATCTGGAGTAGAACCTGTATGCTGACAATCATAACCCTTTTCATAATTTTCAATATAAATTGGCCTTTTGGCTTTAAGCCTGTCGAGACACCAATTTTTATTTATGGTCATTGCAAAGGCTTCAAGGTTTCTATATTCACTTAATTTTTTTCTCAACTTCCAAAGCTTTATAAACACTTCCTGCACAGCATCATCTGCTTCATCCTCATCACGTAATAAGAGACGGGCAAAATTGTAAAGCTTTTTGCCCATTGGAATAACAACTTTCTTAAACTCTTTTGCTGTCATATAATCCTGCCCGCCAATTTACTTGTGAAAGTAAGTATTTCTTTACAATGATTGTTTATTTTTTTTTATCATTTTTAGTTTATCAAATCCGTCGATTTGAAAATCACCCATTTCTGCTATTTCAGATAATTCAATGCTTCCAACGACTTGAATTAAAACAGACTCATCTTTACCTGAAATAATCACTAAAAATTCATTTATTTTACCATTTTCATCCCTTGCTAAAATATTTACATCCTGGTCTGCTTCTTTAACAACGACTAATTCTTTATAAAGAGATTTATCAAGTTTATTATACACCTCCTCATGAAAATCTACCCTTTGCCCATCTACCGGATCTTCTTGAACTAAAATCTTAATTTCTTTGAGTTTAGATAATTTTTCCAAATCACCGTCTTCCTTTTCATCAAGTTGAGCCGCTAATTTTAATAAGTCGCCGGTAATATTCACTACTGTAAAGCCTTCACTCCCCGAATATTTACTAAATACCTGGTTTACTAAAGAATTTTGACAGAAGGAAAACTGAATTATTCCGGTCATTAAGATAGTTAAAGCTATTTTTTTCATTTTATTTTTTTTTTAATGTTTATATTCAAAACTTCTTGGCGTTGATTAATCAAGCTTTAACTAAATGACGACTGAATTAAAATTTCATTACAAGGTTTGCAAAATTCTGAAATCTCATGTAACCAAACCTATAAGAAAACCCATATATTTTTAAGATAGTTTTAAGAATGCATCAAGAACGATACATACGACGTATGTCGCGATAGCCTTACCGCGTCTCTCCTATTAGCTATATAACCTAATTCCTGAAGTACAGGTTTCGTTCATTTCTATCGATTGAACCTTAATCCTCGAATTTTCAAATAACTTTTTAGCTTCTTCCAATACTAATTCGGCAATATGCTCGGATGTAGGATTTTTTTTGCAAAGATAAAGTTTTTGATTATGTTGTTTAAATACAGGAATAAGAGGATCTTCTTCCCATAAAATAGAGGCATGGTCAAAGTTTATGTCTATCCATTTCTTTAACGATTTTGTTTCTTTAAAATCAATCAACATATCTTTCTCATCCAAACCGGTACCTTCAAGATTTAATACTACTGTAAACGAATGGCCATGATTGTTTGTACATTTACCCTCGTAATTCTTAATAAGCCTGTGGGCCGCCTCAAAGGTAAACTTCTTTTGCAATACGTATTTCATTTAAATAAAGCTTATTTGAATATGTATATTTCAATTATTTATAATTCGCATATTTTTAAATTCTACTTCAATTACCACGGAACCCCTCAAAACCTTAAAAAGGCAAAGATAATTATTTTCCTCTTTTTTGTCCCCAAAAAAGGATATGCAGACGGGGAGAGAAGTTATAGCCACGTTTAACAATTTCATCAACCAAGTTAGGATTAATTTGTGACTCAACAGTTGTACCTAACAACCCAATATATACTTTTTGCTTACTAATGTTAAATTTACTAATGAATTTATCTGTTTCTTCCAAATCGGGTACATATCCAACAATGAATTTGAATACAGCATAATTCTTACCTGACCAGAATTCTATTGCATTCTTATGTATTTTTTGTTTCGAATTAGATAGTTTAGGTGAAATAACCCAGTTAAATTTGTTAATAACTCCCTCGTCCATGCCTTTCCTTTTTATAATGGTCCCATCACGAAGTTCAATATCGAGTGTTTTTGTAGGAATTATAGTACCATTGGATTCAACATGATACATTCTATTTGCCTGGGTAAGAAGATCGAGACGAAATAAGGCGGGTTCGCCACCGGTAAATATCACATGCTTTTTAGCACTGTTTTTAATGGTTTTCTCTAATTCGTCGGTTTTATATGTACTAAATTTATCAGAAAATCTCGTCCACGTATATTTCGTATCACACCAGGCACAGGTTAAATTACACAATTGAAACCGGATAAAAAGGCTATTAACCCCGGCATAATTCCCCTCTCCCTGTATAGATTCAAAAATCTCCGAAACAAGAAAATCGTTATCAGTAACTATCATTTTAACATATACTCTTCAAATCCTTTTTTTCTTAACCTACATGCAGGACACGCTCCACACCCCCTGCCCCACTCATTTAATTCCTCATTACCATTATAACAGGTCATGGTCAACTCAATTAACTCTTTAAATTTTCCTGCTTCATTTGCCATTTGAAATGTTTCAGCCTTATTCTTCCACATTAAAGGTGTATGAATACTTACCGGAACATCAAGACCTAATGAAAGTTCCAACTGTTTTGCTTTAATATAGTTATCGCGACAATCAGGGTACCCGGAGTAATCAGTTTCACAGGTTCCCGTGACAATATGAACATGTTTCATGCCTTGCTTATAAGCATGATTTGATATAATTGTAAAAAAAAGTCCATTCCTATTCGGAACAAAACTTGCAGGTAAATGTTCTGCTACACTGTGTTTCCGGGTATGGTCCGATTTATCTAAAAGAGAGCTGCTGGCAAGCGATTTCAGAAAATTACCAATATCATAAATAAAATGTGGAACTTTAAAATGATCAGCAATTTTTTTTGCATACTCTTTCTCTATGCTATGGCTTTGACCATAATCAATAGTTATTGTTTCAACATCCTGAAAATTATCAAGGGCCCAAATCAGCGAAACAAATGAATCTTGTCCTCCAGAGAGTAAGACAAATGCTTTATTATTTTTTGTTACTATATAGGCTGCAATACCTTTTACCACACCATAAAT
>CAZWGG010000207.1:0-4046 GCA_964633305.1 uncultured Bacteroidales bacterium | reverse complement strand
GTTACTATTGCCATGTAAATAAGTTGTTATGCAGCCTCTTCATTTTTTTTGCCATGCACAGCAGTAACTGTTGTATGTATATTACCCCTTACGTTAAAATCTGCGTGTACTTTCATATATTTAGGTTTTAAAAGCTTTACCAAGTCATCAAGTATGATATTTGCTGCGTCTTCATGAAAGATATTTTTATCTCTGAATTCATTAATATATAATTTCAAACTTTTAAGTTCCACGCAAAATTTACCGGGCTGGTATTCAATAGTTATGGTTGCAAAATCAGGAAATCCTGAAATTGGACATAAACAAGTAAATTCAGGAATTGTAAAATTAATGGTATAATCTCTTTGTTGATTCCTGTTTTCAAACCTCTCAAGCCGGTTTTCTCTTATCATTCTTGTGCCATGTTTTTCTTTCATTGGCTTGTAAATTAGAAATGAACGTGCGAAGTTATTAAAAAATATACTCCTTTTTAAAATAGATAATTATTAATTAAGAAATTTCAGCTACCCTGAATATCTGCCTTTTTTCTGCGTAAAAGTTAACGTTGCATTGTTCAGAGTTTTATGCCATGACTTTTCCGGCATAAACAATATCTCTAATTTTTCATCCACTTGCAGCTCTATACCGAATCAAAAAAATTTCAACTTTTATCTCTTTAAACCAGTTGTTTATTACCTATTTTTTCTCTAATTTGGAGCAGTTAAAATTATCCTAACTTGCCCTGTTCAGAATCTACAGTTTATCTTATGCTAAGGCAAGTTAGTACAATTAATAAATAAATTTTTGAATGAATAGGTTAAATGAAAATTTCAGAAATCATACCTAAAATTAACTTTGCTGAAACAAATAATTTTTTTTTAATAGCAGGACCTTGTGTTGTTGAGGATGAACAAGTGTGTGATGCGGTTGCCGGGCATATTAAAGAGCTTTCAAACCGATATGAGATACCTTATATCTTTAAAGCATCTTATAAAAAAGCCAACAGGTCAAGATTCGATTCTTTTACGGGTATTGGAGATAAAGAGGCACTTGAAATTCTGAAAAAAATAAAGCAGAAATATGATATTCCGGTAATTACCGATGTACATACGGCTGAAGAAGCCTTTTTTGCTGCTGGTTATGTTGATGTTTTGCAAATTCCAGCTTTTTTATGCAGGCAAACCGACCTATTGGTTTCCGCGGCTAAAACCGGTAAAACCATTAATATTAAAAAGGGACAGTTTCTTTCACCCGAATCTATGAAATTTGCTGTTGATAAAGTAATTCAGGCCGGAAACAAAAAAGTAATTATAACAGAAAGGGGAACTACCTTTGGTTACCAGGACCTAATTGTAGATTACAGGGGCATCGTGGAAATGAAAAAGTTTGACTTCCCGGTAGTACTCGATATAACCCAATCGCTCCAGCAGCCAAACCAAGCCGAAGGAGTTTCAGGCGGACGCCCTGATATGATTGAAACCATAGCCCGGGCAGGCATAGCCGTGGGTGTTGATGGCATTTTTCTTGAAACGCACCCCAAACCCGACGAAGCACTATCAGACGGAGCTAATATGCTACATTTAAACTACCTGGAAGAATTGTTAGTGAATTTGATAAAAATAAGAAGAACAATTTTGGAATTATAGTCTTCAAAGGTTAATAGTAATATCTGTTTAAATTAATAAATAACACAATTGACACGATTTATATTGAAAGACAATACTTTACCTGAAAATAACTCAAGGATATTTTGTTATGTAATCCATATCCTTGAGTTAGTATCGTTTTTGTAAGAATTATTCTACTGTAAAGCAAAAACAATTGGAAAGGTATACCCAACGTTTACTTTTTTTCCCTTATTCATTCCGGGGGTAAAATCAGGGATCATACTCACTACCCTGATGGCCTCTTTTTCCAGGGCATCAACATCGGGATCAACATCCCCGGTTAATTTTCCTTCATCACGGTATCCAACAACAACAACTTCATTTTCCGGACTGGTTTTTTTGATATTGGTCCTTATAATTTCGGGATTTACAACTTTCCCTTCTTTATTCACTATGAATTTAACAAAAATTCTACCGGAAATTCCATTAGCTGCCGCTGATTCAGGATAAGTAAGATTTTGGGCTATAAATTTCCTCACAGCCTCAATACCTCCCGGGAATTCAGGCATAACTTCAACTGTAGAATAAACCCTTTCTTTACCGCTTTCCTCCTGGTTATTTAAAAAGGTTCTTTCACACCCGTAATAAAGAATAATACCTGCTAAAATTGGCATCACCAGAAGATATTTAAATGCCTTCGATTTATTTGATTTTTTTGTTTTCATCATTTTAATTCTATTTTTTAAAGGTAAATAATTGAAATTTGCTGTTAAATCATTCAACCTCATACCAAGAATATTCATCAGCAAAAGGTTTTGATAATTTAACGTGTTAAATCCTTTCAATATTACTCCTTCATCAGCCAGATATTCATGGATACTCTTCAGTGAAGATTTATACAACCAAATAAACGGGTTGAACCATTGTAAAATGGAAATAATCTCGACAAATAGTATATCCAGGGAATGCTTTTGCTTAACATGTATTAGTTCATGTATAAGAATTTCATCCTGTTCCTTTTGCCGTGGAAGGAATACAATATTGAAAAATGAAAACGGTGAAAAATTTCTGTCCACATATACAATCTTTTCTCCCTTTTGATACGTTATGCCATGGCGTTTGACAAGTAAAAAGATTTGGGCTGCCTGTAGCAGAAATCGTAAAGAGCAAATAAAGGTACCTGCAAAATATATAATAATAAAAATCCTTAGCTCAATCGTATATTTAGCCGCAAAATACTCAATCTCACCCGATTTTACAATAATGGGATCAAGAACTTTACTATATGATGAAACCAGATTAGAATCATTAAATGACAAATTCAGTAACGGAACAATCATTGAAAAAACCAGGGCAAGTAAAAGATAAATCCTGTTAAGTTGGAAAAATGTATTCTTCCTAAATAAAAACCAGTAAATTATATACAAAGTAGATAAGCTTAAGCCACTTTTCAGGATATAAAATAAAAATTCACTCATTTCTTTTCAATTTTTTGTTGTTGAATCTGGTCGTTCATTATTTTCATAATCTCTTCCATTTCTTTTACAGTTAGTTTATTTTCTTGGCTGAAAAAAGAAACCAGTTGTTTAAATGAGTTGGAAAAATAACGGTTCAAAAATCCATTAAAATATTCCCTGGTATACCCTTCTTTTGATACTATAGGATAATATTCATGAGTTTTGCCATAAGCAGTATGATCAACAAAACCTTTTTTCTCGAGAATTCTCACAATTGTTGAAATGGTATTGTAGGCAGGTTTTGGTTCGGGAAGTTTGTTAATTATATCATTTACAAAACCTTTTTTTAAATCCCATAATATTTGCATAACCTGTTCTTCTGCTTTTGTAAGTTCTTTCATTTTTAAAACAAAATCTTTAGTTGAAATTAATACGTAAACTTCAAAGTAATAACAAATATATAACTAATGTTTTAGTTTTGCAACTAAATACTTAGGTATTTACTTAAAATTTTAAATAAAATTGTATATAGTTGATACATAATATGTTGAGAAGAGAGGTAAACTAAATACCTATTTAGCCTAACGATTATGGATTAAATTCACCTAGAAAAGACAAAATAATATAAGTTAATCAGTTTCTTCAAAATCTTCCTTTGCTACCCCACATACCGGGCATACCCAATCATCCGGAATTTCTTCAAAAGGTGTTCCAGGAGGGATTCCTCCATCGGTATCTCCTTCCTCAGGATCATAAATATAACCACATATGGTGCACTTATATTTTTTCATTTCATTATTTTTAATTTTTTAAATCGTAAGTATAACAGAAAAAAGTTAGTTTCACAATATTTAAAATTTGTTTTTGATTTTATCTTTGCACTATTAACTTATAACCATGTCAAAAAGCAGGATCAATATTAAGCATTGTATTTTGATTTTAACTTTATTACTACTTATTGCTTCATGTACTAAAGAGGAAGGGGAAGGAGGAAACTCGGTTA
>CAZWGG010000206.1:0-8385 GCA_964633305.1 uncultured Bacteroidales bacterium | reverse complement strand
AAATTCTGATTCATACTATCTTGAACTCGAAATTTATAAAATGTTTAAAGACCTGGATTTAGATTTTTTTAAAGCTCCGATTCTAAAATATATAATTAATGTTGAAAAGAGAACCCTTGAAATTGATCAATCATATAGTTTATTAAATAACTTCAAAGTAAAACAAAAGTACTTGTTAGCCCAGATTGAAAATATTAAAGAAGAAATTTACCGCAATGAAATTGCAGTTGCCGAGAGTCTTCTTATTCTAAAAGAATATGAAAAAGCATGGCTTATTTATAATGAATTCGGTGATTATACAAAAGACAATAAATTAGCAAAAGCAAGAATTAAGGAGATAGAAAGATTTATTTATCTTGATAAGACCCTTTCAAATAACTACGATGAAAGGATAAAAACTGCCGATTCCTTATTTAAATTAGGGGAATTTAAAAAATCAGAAAATTATTATATACGTGCATCATTATTTTCTGATGAAAGAAGTTATATTATTAAACAGATTTATAAAATTGACTCAATAGAAAATTCAAAATATATACAGCAATATAATGAATATCGAGCTTTGCTTAAACAAGGTGCTCACTATGCTTCACTAAAAAAATTTAAAATTGCAAAAGAAAAGTATAAACAGGCAAAAGAAATAATTGTTGCACTAGATATTTCAGAAAAAAGTATTACTGAAATTAATGATTCTATAGGATCACTAGAAGAAAATGAAAAAAAATTAACACAGAAAAAACAACAGGAATATAATGCATTAATAAAAAAAGCAGAAAAATTATTTAAAAACAAAAATTATGAAACGGCAAAAAAGGTCTATTCATCTGCCCTGGATATTATGCCCGAATCCGAATATCCAAAATTAAAAATCGGCTTAATAGATGAACTCATAATAGCAAGAGACAGCTTAAATGAAGGATATGCAAAAATAAATAAATTAATTGCCGATTATGAATTAAAAATAAAAAAGTTAGAACAAGACAAAATTTCTGTGCCTCAAAAAGATAGTATATTGAAAATCCGGGGAGGAAATTCCGGAAGAAAGATAGAACCTGATGAAGAAACCAAAAAAGTAGTCCTGAATTCCTTAAGTGATACGCTAAAAAAAATAAATAATACTAATAATGACTCAGTAAAGTCAAAATCATATAGCAACATTGGCAAACTGCTTTACAATTCTGATATTTATTCCAAAGCCATTGATGCTTACGAAAAATCGTTTGAAATTGAAAGTAAATCCGGAAATACAGACCAGGCTTCCAGCATTTTAAAAGATATAGCAAAGGTTTATTATGACTCAGGAGCATATAATCAAACTATTCAAACCCTAGAAGAATCAGCTACACTTAAAAAAGAGACAGGAGATACTATCGGTGCATCGAATATGTTTGCAGATATAGGTAATGTTTATGAAAATACGTATGCTTTCGACAAAGCCATTGATTTTTATGAAAAATCAATTAATGAAAGAAAAAAAACGAAAGATAAAAAAGGAATGGCAAAAGTTATGATCAATATAGCAGAAGTATTATATAAGCAAAAAAATCTTGATAAATCAATCAACTCATATAAAAATTCACTTGAACTAAATACTGCATTAAATAATAAAGAACAGCTTGGAAAGCTTTATAATAACCTTGGAATGGCTTACTATGAAAAAGGCGATTATGAATTAGCTTCCGAACAATTTATTAAGTCGCTTGATATCAATGATGATATTGGAAATAAGATAGAATCATCTATGGCATTAAACAATATTGGTAATGCAAAATATGAACAAAGTAAGTACAGGAAAGCTATTGATTATTATAAAAAATCCGTTTCATTAAAAGAAGATATGGGTTATGACTATGGGCTGGCATCATCATTATCAAATATTGGCAACGCATACCGGCAAATTAAAAATTATTCAAAAGCTATTGAATTTTTTGAAAAAAGCGATAAAATTTCAGAAGATAACCGGTATGAAGATTTATTGTCAAAAAATTATAAAGCTTTACTATTTATATTCAATGAAATTGGTGATAAAGAAAACATAAATAAATACAACAAACTTTTAGACACTTGTAACCATATTGATATTGATATTGATGATCAAATAGGGGAAAGACATAATTTTCAAACGAATAATGATTTTAACGTTATTCAATATTTATCCGATGAAATAAATAAGCAAAAAGAAACAGCTGAAAAAGAAATAGAAAAAAGAGAAAATGAATTAAAACTACATCGGGCAAAGCTAAAATACAGAAATGCTCAACTTAAAAAACAAAGAATTTTTCTAGTCTCTTTAGCATCTGGTATTTTACTTGTTATCATAGCAACTATTGTTATTTACTACCAATTAATACAGAAAAAAAGGGCAAATATTAAGCTTGCTGAGAGTAATGTGACAATTTCAACACAAAAAAAACATCTTACTGACAATATTCATATGGCCCGGCGGATACAAAAAGCAGCATTACCTCCGGAAGAATTACTGCGTCAATTTGTTGAAGAATATTTCATACTCAATAGACCAAAAGATATTGTAAGCGGAGATTTTTACTGGGCAGGAGATATTGATGGCAACCTTGCCATAGCGGTAGCAGATTGTACCGGACACGGGGTACATGGTGCTGTAATGAGTATGCTTGGCATGGCTTTTTTGAATGAAATAGCTCATAAAAACATTAGTTACAAGCCAAATGAAATATTAAATGAGTTACGAAACCGAATATTAGGTTCTTTGCATTCTGGTGATGATGAATATGAAATTGTTGAAGGAATGGACATGGTTTTTTGCAGTATAGATAGAAAAAATCACATAATAGAATTTGCCGGGGCAAAAAACCCGATATTTATTTACCAGGATAATGAAATTAAACTATACCCCGGAAACAGAATGCCAATAGGCCATTACCGGCTTAAAAATGACTTTTCAATGACTACCATCAAAGTATCTCGTGGCGATACCTTATATATGTTCTCTGACGGGTATCAAGATCAGCTAGGAGGGAATGATAGAAAAAGATTTTCAAGAACAAAATTCATAAGGGTTCTGCAAGAAATAAGTAATAGGCCAATAGATGAACGTAAAAAAACACTGGAAGAAGAATTGGATAAGTGGAAGGGAAATAATGAACAGATAGATGATATTCTTGTTCTGGGTGTTGTGATCTGATATAATAATACTTGACCTAAAAATCTATTGTACGTGTTATGCTTTTCATCGTTAAAAATCATCAAAAAACATATTTTAACATCAATTACTGATGACAATTTCAATAAAAAGAAATTAAATTTATCGTGTAAAACAATTTTGTGATTTTCAACATGAAAAAACCAGTTTCCCTAAGTACTTTATCATTCCATTTAAAAGAACGGGCACATCCTTTTTTACGTGAGAACAAAAAAATTATTATCCAATTTATTTTTACCTTTTTCTTTATTATTATCGGAATTTGGTTTATTAAACATGAACGAGCTGAATTGGCAGAAGTGAAAAATTCGCTAATTGCTGCAAGGTGGCTTTGGGTGATTATTGGAATTTGTTTAGTCGCAATTTATATTTTACTTCAAGGGCAAATGTATGTTTTTTCATTTGCTTCGGTTCGAAGTAAAGTTTCTTTATTTGATTCAACGATACTATTTGTCAAAAGAAATTTTATCAGCGTTTTTTTACCGGCAGGAGGGGTTTCCTCCCTAGCATTTTATACAGGCACAATCGAAAGCAAAGGAATAAAAAGAACACAAATTCATTTTGCCTCATCCATATATGGGTTTACAGGAATACTTTCAGTGATCATTGTAGCGGTTCCTGCTTTTATATATTCGATTATAGAGGGGACAACAGGATCAGGTGAATGGTACGCTTTGTGTGCCCTTATTGTTTTAGTAATAGGTATATTCCTTATATACCGTTCCATCAAGAAAAAAGGAATATTCTATACCGTTTTGATAAAGCTGGTACCAACAGCCGAAGTTTTTGTTAATGATTTGCGGAATAATAAAATAGACAAGAAAAATTTTCTTTTTACGGTCATTATTTCCATTATAATTGAATTTATTGGGATAACACATTTGTTTATTGCCATGGTGGCCCTAAATTTTAATCCGTCATTTTATGCTGCGATAATTAGTTATATTGTTTCTGTAATTTTCCTGGTGGTTTCTCCATTTTTGAGAGGACTTGGTGCAATTGAAGTCTCAATGACTTTTATTCTTATCCGTTTAGGATTTGGGAATGTTGAATCAATTGCTATAACTTTTTTATATAGGTTCTTTGAGTTTTGGATGCCTTTTTTTGCAGGAGTTTTGGCTTTTCTCTCAAAATTGAATAAATTATTATCGCGTGTCTTTCCTGCCCTTTTCCTAATGTGTTTGGGAATATTAAATATCCTTTCTGTTCTAATGCCTGCTATTTCTGAAAGGTTAATCCTTTTAAAAGATTTTTTACCGGTACAGGTAATTCATGCTTCCAATTATCTTGTTATGATTGCAGGAATGTTTTTACTTGTCACTGCTGCTTTTATGCTGAAAGGCTTGAAGACAGCATGGTGGTTTGCTCTTTTTTTATGTATACTATCACTTATTGGTCATATCACAAAGGCTATAGATTATGAAGAGGCTTTTATTGCGCTTTTAGAAATAGTTGTTTTAATTTCAACTCGTAAAGAATATTATATTAAGTCTAATCCTAGATTACGAAATGTAGGATTACAGACATCTTTACTTTTTACTTTAGCCATTTTTGCTTATGGAATTGCAGGTTTTTATTTTCTGGATAAAAAACATTTTGGTGAAGATTTCAATCTGAGGCAATCGTTACACTTTACACTTCAAAATTATTTTTTTATCGGAAGCAATGAACTAATTCCAACTAATTCTTTTGCAAAGTACTTTCTTTATTCCATTAATTTTAGCGGATTTCTTTCAATCGGTTTTTTGATTTATACTTTAGTTAATTCATATACACCACAGAAAAATGTTTCAGATGAAGAATTATCTTTGGCTAAAAGTTTAGTGAAATCTTTTGGGGAATCATCATTAGATTACTTTAAAACGTACAAAGATAAATTTATTTTTTTTTCAGAAAGTGAAAAAGCATTTGTATCCTACCGTATTTCAGGAAGTTTTGCTGTTGTACTTGAAAACCCAATTGCTGAAAATATGGAAGAATTAAAAAAATGTATTAAAGAATTTGATAAATATTGTTACCAAACCGGGCTAAGAAATATCTATTACCGGGTTCCAAAAGAATCTCTTAAAATTTATCATGAACTTCGCAAAAAAGATCTATTTCTTGGACAAGAAGGGGTAGTTGATATTTCAACATTTAACTTGGTGGGAAGTAGAAGAAGATCCTTGCGCAATGCAATAAATAAAATAACTGAACAGAACTATAAAGCAACTGTCCACTCCCCACCGGTAAAAGACGGTGTGCTTCAAAAAATAAAATCGGTAAGTGATGAATGGCTAAATGATGCGAACAGAACTGAGATTATATTTTCACAAGGCATGTTTGATTGGGAAGAATTAAAACAACAAACAATTATAACCGTTGAAAATGAAGAAGAAAAAATTATTGCCTTCCTGAATATCATACCTGATTATGTCAAAAGTGAAGCTACTTACGATTTAATCAGGAAAACAAAAGATGCTCCCAACGGTATAATGGATTTTATTTTAATAGAACTTTTCAATTTTTTAAAATCTCAAAATATCACTCATGTAAATATAGGATTTGCCCCTATGAGTGGATTGAATGAACCCCACACTTTTCCGGAAAGATCAATGAAATTTGCATATGAAAAAATTAAATCATTTTCACATTACAAAGGATTGCGAGAATACAAGGAAAAATTTGAACCAACGTGGTATAATAAGTATTTAGTTTATCAGCATGACTATGATTTGTTGAAAGTACCAACTGTGTTGGCAAATGTTATTAAACCATAAATATTATGAAAGATTCTTCTAACAACTTCATAATTTTTTCAGCATATGCTTGCATTATAGCCTGTGTAGGAGAGTTTATAGCCCTGTTTGTTTTTGGAGCTTATTATCCGGGTTATAACCATTTGAAAGACACAATGAGCTTATTGGGATCATCTGTTAGTCAAGTGTCTGAAGAAATTTCTATATGGTGGATAATAGTGGGTATCCTATTGATGTTTTTTGGAATCGGCTTTAAAAAAACATTTTCGGCAAAAGGAAAATATGCCAGGCTTGCTTCATGGTCAATCATACTTTATGGATTTGGAGAGGGCATTGGGTCTGGTGTATTCAAAGCCGATCATATTGCAAATGGATTATCAATTCCTGCTATTATTCATAATATTCTTGGAGGAATTGGAGTACTTGCCATTTTATCTTTGCCGTTCGTTATGCAAAAAGTAATTACAAAATATGAAATGCCTGGTTTCTATCGTATGTCAAAAATTATTGCCATAACAGGCATTATTACTATACTCCTTTTTTTATTTAGGTATTCATCAAATGAGAATAATTTTTTCTCAATTTATAAAGGGTTATGGCAGCGCCTGTTTATGCTGAATACTTATATTTATCTGGTAACCATCGCTATCCTTATGATTAAAAGTCTGAAATTGAAGTCTACTTCTTTTTACTAAAGAAATTTTATACACTGACGGGGAAAGAATAGAAAAGGTTATTTACAGGTTCTTTTATATAAAATCCTGATCTGCAAATAATAATCTTGCTTGTTATACAATTTGTTTGATAGCAATATTTCTTGCTTTTATAAAAGCCCTTACCGAACGGGTAACATCTTCTTTTGTGGTTGCCCAAGAACATACGCTTATCCGGATCACTTTTTTGCCATGCCAAACTGCTCCGCCACACCAGCATTCCCTAAGTTCTTGTAGTATTTTTAATGTTTCTTCCGTTTCTTTATCGTTGTCACATGTTACCAATACCTGGTTAAAAATAAGCTTTTCCTTCATCTCGTGAAACATGTTCTCACGAATATTGCTGTTGCACTCTTTTTTTAATAGGAAGGTTGTTATTCTTACAAATTATTCTATTGATGTCTGATTATTTTCTTTTATTCTTTTTGCAAAAAAGCACACAATTCATTAAGTGTTCTTTCAATGGTAAGGTTCAATAATACAAAGTCTTTACCTGCTTTTCCCAATTTAGCAATTTCACTCCTGTTTTTAAAGAGATATTCTAATTTATTCACTATTGAATCGATATCTCCCATGTTAACCAGGAAACCGTTTTCTCCATCTTTTATAAGTTCAGGATTACTTGACACGTTAAAAGCAATTACCGGTTTTTCGAAATACATGGCTTCAGTAATTACATATCCAAAACCTTCCCATAGTGAGGTAAGAACAAATATGTCGATAGATGACATAAAACCCTTTATGTCGTCAATAAATCCGGTAAATTGTATCCGATCGGCAACATTGGTCTTTTTGGCAAGTGTTATGATATCCTCTTTTAAGGGGCCTTCTCCTCCAATAAGAATACGCGACGGAATATTTCTTTCTTTCAACAATCCGGCTGTTTTTACCAGGTAATGATGACCCTTTTGCCTTACTAACCTTCCTAAATTGCCGATAACCAACTCATCATTATTTCGTGGAAATGTTTTTTGTATTTCTGCTTTCTTATATTTCTCAAAATCCAATCCATTGTAAATAACCTTAATTTTATCTGCAGGAAAAAGATGGATGTTATTTTTACCTACTGTTCTTTTTGTTTCTTCGGAGTTAGCGATAATATCGGTAACAACATTTTTAAAAATATAGCGATTTAACCATGTGTTTCGAATAGGTATTGCACTACCTCTTCGGTATATTATTCTTCTTGTGCCGGCCAGCCGGGCGGCAATTCCGGCAACTTTCAGGTCAGCTGAAAGATTAAGGATTATACTGTCTATTTTTTCTTGTTGAAATATTCTTTTAAGTAATACTATTTTAAAAGGATTCAAAAAACTCAGGTTTGATATTTTTATGTTGTAAACTTTTTGATTTGTTTTGGAAAGACAATTATACAGCTTGCTTTTTCTATTGGTGAAAACAACTGTCTGAAATCCTTTTTCACCCAAGGCAAGAGAAATTTCGAAATGCCACTTTTCCCCTCCTCCCCATGCTTTAGTACTATTGAAAAATGCAATTTTCATAATCAATTCAAATCATGCTTTTTTGCCTTTACTATCAATGTTTCACCAAAAAAAACCGGTTTGGAAAACATGATCCTAATTATTTGTTTATTTGCTTTTTTTTGTTGCATATCTTTTTCTTCCTTTCTATATACGAGCCAAGTTTTTATAAAAGAAAAAGGGTAAAAAATAATATAACTCCAGCTAACCGGTTTTATCCGGTTAGTAGTGACACTTGTAATTTGAAATCCGCTGGTGTGGAGGATATATCT
>CAZWGG010000205.1:0-8410 GCA_964633305.1 uncultured Bacteroidales bacterium | reverse complement strand
TACGGGCCGGCAATCCTAAAATAGGTCTCCCATCCGATTTCAGGTTACCAATTGATGATAACCTTGTATTTATTTTTTCAACGGTTTCAAAATTGGGTGCGAATATTAAATTATGATTTTTTCTTACTTTTCCGTCAAACTTATATATTGAACTTATTTCAGCACTTAAGCAAAATTTTACATCAGATCCGTTACAACGAATGCCTTGCAAGCCTTTTTCAACTGGAGGTTTTTTTAATTTGAATAAACCATTGCCATCTTCTACAAGATTTTCTTTTAATTCTTCTAACCATTTTGGATGGGTAAAATCACCTGTTCCAAGTACATGAATTCCTTTAATTTGTGCCCATTGATACAACGTATGAAGATTTAGCTCTTTACTAGTTGCACGAGAAAAACGGGAATGGATATGAAGATCGGCTATGTATTGCATAATACAGTGATATTTAATCAAAAGTATCAAATATCAAACACCTGTTGCTAAAAAATCAAAGAATGAATATCAACAATTTATTAACTTTTGTTAGGCTGAGGCTAAGGCCAAAGCTAAGGAGGAAATCAGTCAAAAGCTTAAAAGTTTTTTACCACAGTGATATCTGGATAAAATCTTTGTATGCCATCTTTGTGTTTACTGGCAGTGCTTAATTATTTTACCTTCAATAGCTTAATATAACTTTCATATAGACAATTTTTTGCAATTGTATTTTTTGATTAATTTCCCTCCGGTATGTTATTAATTCAGTGATTTTTCGTATCTTTTATACTTTAATTTCCGTAAGTAACTCAATAACCAATAAAATATCTGGATATGAAAATAAAACTATTAACTACGTGTTCACTAATAATAGTAAGCATTTCATTATTTTGCCAGTTTCCTGAATTCAAATATTATGAGATTGGAAAAACAAACGAGGAATTGCTTGGACAATCTTCATTGGTTGATATGGATAAAGACAATGATCTCGATTTTGTTGTTGGTTCAAGTGGTGGTTCTGTGTGGTGGTTTGAATTTCAGGATGCGGAGAAATGGATAAAACATAAAATTGGAGATTTGTGCCTAACAGACAAAGGAGGGGTAACTATTGATGTGGATGGTGATGGATGGCTTGACCACGTTGCAGGGGGAACATGGTATAGAAATACAGGTAATCCGGCAAATGAATTTGAACGTTATGAGAATGGGGTTATTTATGCATACGACCTTATTGCAGGCGACATAAATGGGGATGATAAGCAAGATATTGTTGCCATGAGTGAACAAGAAGGTATATTTTGGTATTCTATACCGGAAAATCCAAAAAAGAAATGGAAAAAAACACAAATTGGTGATGGCATTCCAGGAGGAATCTATCCCTATGGTATTGCTGATATGGATAACGACGGAGATAATGATGTCGTTAGATCTAACCTGTGGTACGAAAATGTAAATGGGGATGGAAAAAAATGGGAAATTCACCGTACAATTAGTTACGTCGAAAGCCAGGGTGAATTTGCCAATTCATCGCGAATATTAGTGATTGACTGGGATAAAGACGGGGATGTTGACCTTGTACAAACCGATGCTAATAATCCAAACGGAAAACTTGCCTGGCATGCTAATAAAGATGGAAAAGGTATAAATTGGTTTACCCATAGTATTGCCATTGAAACAAACCAGGATTTGCACAGTTTATGTGTTGCCGATTTTGATAATGACGGTGACTTGGATGTATTCTCAGGAGCTGGCCCAAAAACAGGAGATCTTTATAAACGGGGTTTCATATGGGAAAATACCGATGGAAAAGGACTATCATGGGAAGCGCATGAAATACTATTTAAGAAAGAAAATTTTGATGCGGTAGCAGCTGATGTGGATGGAGATGGGGATATCGATATATGTTCTAAACCCTGGAAGGGAAATACTCCGTATTATTTGCGTAATATGTTGATGGAGAATAAGTAAAAAAAAATATTTATTTTTTTGCGTATTCGCGTTTTGGCGAGAAATTTTCTACGATTACCAGGAGAACATTTTTAATTCGAATTAGCTGGAACTTTTACAAGAATATCCTGTAATTCCTCAACACTACCAACTATATATGTAGGTTTGCACGACCTGAGTTCTTTTAATGATCCATATCCGTAAGTTACCGCAATAGAGTCAATGTCGCAATTCCTGGCAGCATTAATATCCATACGTCTATCTCCAATCATCACTGTTTGGTTACATTCACAAAGATCATATTTACTAATTAGTCTTTGTAAAAGTTCACTTTTCCCTGAATTGTAGCCAGTTTGTATGCCAAAAACGTCCTTGAAATATTGCGCTATTGAGAAATGCTCAAGAACAATGCGTGCATTTCTTTCAAGTTTTGATGTAGCAAGAAAAAGGTCGGATTTTAATGATAAATTTTCTAATAATCCTGTAACTCCCGGGTAAATCATGTTTTCACATATACCCTTTTCTTGGTAGTATTCTCTGAAGTAAAAAATCGCACTATCGACATCTTCTTTAGACAAACAATAATAATTAGAGAATAAGTCATATAAAGGTATACCAATTAAGCGGACAAGTTCTTCAGGATTCTTTTGTTCTAGATCAAGCTTTTCTGTAGCATATTTTAATGAATTGATAATTCCAGTTCTAGAGTCAGTAAGCGTGCCATCCAGATCAAAGATAATATTTCTATAATGAGAAGTCATTTTTGAAGCACGAAGATATTAATTATTTTAAATAATAACGTAACTTTCAGAAATATAAATTTAATTAAGATATGTCAAATACAACAATTGGTAAATACATAATAATTATTGGTTTAGTATTAGTTTTTACAGGCTTGATCATTTACTTTTTTGGCAATAAGTTTTCCTGGCTGGGAAAATTACCTGGCGATATTAGAATTGTAAAGGAAAATACTAAAATATTTATTCCCATTACAACGATGATTATATTAAGTTTGTTATTAACACTTTTAATTAATCTTTTTAGAAGAATATTCTAATTACAAACAAGAAAAATGATGTTAATGATGGTGAATTAAAATGTAATTTATATTTTTGGACTTCCTTATTCAAAATAAAAACTTAATTTACAAACTTATGGGAAAAGGAGATAAGAAAACCAGACGAGGAAAACTTTTTAGTGGCACATATGGGGTTCGAAGACTAAGAAACAAGAAGGAAGGAATATCTTCTGGCAACAAACTAACTAAACAAAAAGTTGTTAAAGCAAATGATGTTCAACAAGAAGTTAAAATAAATAAAACAGAAGATAAAGAAACAACAGTAAAAGAAAAAGAAATTAAGAAAACAGGACCTGTACCAAATAAAGAAAAGAAAGTTGAAAAACAACCACAAAAAAATAAAGCTTCAGCCGCTGAAAAGAAAGATGTAACGGTAAAGGAGGAACAGGTAGAAAAAGTTAAAGAAAAAGATGTCCAAGAAGCTGAAAGTAAGAAAGAAAAGCCGGTAAAGGACGATGAAAAAGAGAGTGAAGAAAAAACAGATAATAAAGTGTCTGATAAGTCAAACGAAAAATCAGAATAAATTAATTTAAATATCTGTTAAATTATGTTAAAATCGATGTAAATCGTGAATATGATGAGCAGGGAAATTTGAAACGATACGATTCTACTTACTCATTTTCCTGGTCAAGTAATGATGACTATGAGCTTGACTCCCTATTTCAACATTTTAAAGAGAACTTTGGTTTTGATCCATTTTTTAACCACGATTTTTTTACGAATCCCTATTCTGTTCCCGACTCCCCTGATGATATGTCTCAAATACCAGGAGATGAGAATGATAGTTTGTATGGGTATATAAATTCTAAAGACAGTGTCTATTATTTTCATTCACCTGATGACTTTTTTGATGATTTTTTCGATGACCCTTTTTTTAAACAAGGATTTACTTATCCTTTCCTGCACTCCGATTCCGTTGATTATTTTAACAATGAATTTGATTTGATGTTTCCATAACGACATAGGGAAATGCTGGAACAAATGCAACGATATTTCGATTTTAGTACACCCTTAATTCCATCCATACCAGATTCGGTTCCTCATAATTTAAAACCACAACAACAACCTGTCCAACAAAAACCAAAATATAAAGGAATAGTGACATAATGAAGCTGTTAAGGATTATTATTGTATAACAAAAAAGTTAGCTGCAATGAAATAAGTTGGGAGAACAAAATATAAGAGCCCTAGTAGCAAAACGTATTTTTTAACTAACTTGGGGCATCTATATTTTTATTATTCTTTTATGAAACCAATTAAATTTTATAATTCGAACTTATCAATATGGGTTGTTATGTTTGGTTTGCTGGCCTATTTCTATCCACCCTCTTTTTTGTTTGCCGGTAAATATATTAATATCTTTTTTGCTATAACCATGTTTGGTATAGGCATGGTTATTTCAGAAGATGATTATAAAAATATCACACGTTCTCCGCGGTAGATATTATTTGGAAACCTTTGTCAGTTTACTATTATGCCGTTATTTGCATTATTTGTTTCCTATTTATTTAAGCTTCCGAAGGAAATTACCGTGGGTCTGATTCTTACCGGTGCTGCGCCGGGTGCTATGACAAGCAATGTAATATCTTACCTCTCTGGTGGCGATGTAACCTATTCTGTGTCTTTTCAGAAAAAGCAGCTATTCCTGCAGCAATTTTCACAATATGGTGTATCCTTTCGGCTTCGTTATTGGTTAATTTTTGGAAGTTTTTTGAAGTAAGGCAAATGAGGAAAGTAAAGAAAGTTCTTTAATAAAAAAACCGGCTGTAACAGGATTTTCTGTTTATCTACCTGTCAATTATTCTCCTGTTGTTATCATAGCTGCATAGACTACAGAAATAAGGCAGTGAAAGAATATGTTGTACTTATTTATTAACGAATATATCGTTTTATGGTAGTTTTTTTAAATTAGCTCTTAATTATGAGAACTATCTCAAAAATCAGGAAAATAACTTTAGTATACCTGTTAGTTATTACCATGGCCGGCTTTGCATCGAAGTTATATACTGGAATTGGTGCTAGTTGGTTTAATAATTCACTTGCAGGGATGTTTTACGAAGTATTTTGGTGCCTGGTTGTTTTATTCATTACCCCAACCCTCAAGCCAATAATAATTTCTGCATGGGTTTTAATATTAACCTTTTTGCTCGAATTTTTCCAACTGTGGCATCCACAATTTCTCGAACTCATCAGAAAGTCTTTTATGGGAAGTGCATTATTAGGTAATTCATTTAATTGCTTCGATTTTCCATATTACATAATCGGTTGTGTTTTAGGTTTTTTTCTTATTGCGACCATAAAAACACAATTTAATGCAAAAAAAGGAAAAAATTAAATAAATTTCTATGTTTGTCAATTATAATAAAAAAATAAAAAATGTATAACCATCAAACGATCCGCATTTTGACAAAACGAATATTATATTACGTCTTGCTATTATTTTTATTAGCTGATATTGGATATTCTTTTTTTCAGCACTTGGCCCAACCTATAGATGGAGATATGGCTTGGTGTATTGTACCTCATAAGAGTGTAAAACCAATACTTGAAGATCCCTTTGGTTTAGAGGTTTTATTGAATGACCAAATATATCCGAATCCTAATCGTTTTTTCTTTCAATGGGGAATCATAAAATATTTTGTTTCTGTCCCCATTTTTTTACAAAAGTTTGTTGAACCTATTGAGAGTGTATACCTATCTTGTGCTATTGCAAAAATACTAATTCAAATTACTCTTATTTTTTTTCTAGCTATGACTATCACAGGAACATCGAATTTTCGAAAATTAGAGTTTATGGTAGCTGCAGTTTTAGTAACTCCTCTATTTCAAACCAATGGTTATTCTTATTGTATGGGAATAATTGATTCAGCAACATCATATACTTTCCTTTATGCTTTGCCAAGTGCTTTATTATTATTGTATTTTTTACCTTTTATCTATCAATTTTATTATAAGAAAAAAACATCGGTTCAATTCTTAATTTATATCTTTTGGATTCCATTAGCCATAGTGATTTGTTTTAGCGGTCCTTTAAATCCTGGAGTTGTATTAATATTTTCTATGTTAGTAATACTAAAGAACCTTATAAATAATTATTTTAATTCAAGTCAAAAAGGGTTCATAAAAAAGGCAACCGACACAATTTTAAATATTCCAAAAAGCTACTGGTTTTATTTCTTACCTATTAGTATATTATCTCTTTATTCTTTGTTTATTGGCAGAAATAACTCTTTCACTATCACTTACAAGGTTCCTTTAAAAGAATTATACTTAATTCTCCCTAAGGGTATTTACCATGAATTCATATATAACAGGGGATTCTTATTTTTATATATTATTCTTGTAATTAATATACTTTTAATAAGCATAAAGTATAGAACAACAGAGGGGAAAAAGATATTAACTATTATTAAGTGGATTGTAGCATTTGCCATATTATATTTCTTATTATTACCTCTTGGAGGATATCGACTTTATCGTCCTAATATTCTTAGATATGACACAATGATGCCAGTTACTCTATGTTTATTCTTTATGTTCGGTATTACTACACTTTTCTTATTTAGGAACATGGCTAATAAACTGTTATTGTTATATATACCTACAATTATTATAATTCTGTTCATATATACCTATTCTGATCAGCCATTATTTGATAAGAACAATTGTGAAAGGAGTGCTTTAAAAGAAATATCTGAGTCAAACGATACAATTGTAAAATTACAGCATGATTGTACAGTTGTTGCCTGGGAAAAAATATCCAAACCGGAAGACTCTGATTTGAATGCCCAATTATTAAAAATTTGGAGAATTACAGATGAAAAAAAATTATATTATAATAAACAATAAGATTAGATTAAACCTACCAGGATGTGATCAAAAATGAGAATCACCACAATCGATAATACATAGTAGTTAATCTTCATAAAATATTTACCTGGTATGTAGTTAGTTGAGGGTTTCATTAACGGTTTTAGAAAAATGTATAGTATACGAAGTGAAAGAAAACCAATCGCCAAAAGAGTAATGTATGATTTTGTTACTTCAAACATAGGCATCAACATAGATACCATGGCCGTTGCTGCTACCCAGTAAAATATCATTCGTTGAACTTGAAATAGAGTGTAATTGTTTAATAAAGAAGGAAACCCGGCAGTTTTGTAATCATTAGCATAAAGCAGTGCTAACAGGTAAAAATGAGGTACCTGCCAAATAAAGAAGAATAGAGCCATTATCCATGCATATGGATTTGATAATGACCCATTTGCTGAAATCCATCCTACCAGTGGGGGTATAGCACCTATTATTGAACCGGGTATAACTGCATGTACAGTGATTTTTTTTAAATACGTGTAAATTACATTATACCAAAATACCGCAGATAGTCCTAGTAACAAAGCTTCTATGCCAGAGCTTATCATTAACAGGAATGCCCCGGACAGTAATTCAAAAAGAGCAATTATAACAGCAAGCTTTAAACTTACTTTGCCAGAGGGTAGGGGACGCATCTTTGTTCTTTCCATGTTAGCATCGGTTTTTCTTTCCTGTAAGTGGTTGACCACCGATGATCCGCATGCAAGTAGAAATATGCCAAGTACCGGCAAAATTACACCCCAATCAATTGTCTGTTTAGAAAGTATATAGCCCGTGAGTGTTGTGAAAGCTACAGCTATGGTAATTTTTACTTTGCTTAGTTCAAGCACCGCCTGAAATATAGTACTAGATTTATAAGTAGACATGTTAAAGTTCGATAATAATCAGAATAAAAAATTATTTTTTTATCATCCTGAAAAACAAAAATAAAGCGGCTAAAATAATCAAAATTCCCCATCCAATAGTAAGAACCCTGACATTCCTGTTAACCTTGGGAACAAAATTGTAGCAATATTTTAACGTTTTAATCCTTGGTGGCATTGTTTTTTCCTGCCATGCATCGGAGACGGCCATTTGAAAATGCATAGGCATAAAAAAAGTGCCATAAAAGTATTGGCTTATTTTTTTTTTTGGTGTCAGCAATAGTATGGCTACCGGGTGGATATAATTATCACCATTTCTGGAAAAATACCATCCTGATGCACGGGTAAGCTTTCTAATATTTGTGCTGTCAGCAGTAAAAAAATTCCAGTATTGCTTGACTTCTTTGTCATTAATTTGCTTTAAAAGTTTTTTTTTCTTGGCCCTTGCCATGTATGGGGTCTCATTATAATCAATACTTATTGTAAATGCCTGGTAATGAGTTCCGATTTTAATGTCTGATTTTTCAATTAATTCGGCAATTCCATTCATTACCGGACTACAAAGTCCCGGGCAATGAAAGTAAACAAATGATAATAAGGTAGGTTTATCTATT
The DNA here is from genome assembly GCA_964633305.1 of uncultured Bacteroidales bacterium. Lineage (GTDB taxonomy): Bacteria > Bacteroidota > Bacteroidia > Bacteroidales > UBA10428 > CAZWGG01. Next base: position 58 of record CAZWGG010000205.1, on the reverse strand, counting down.
AATTGTGTAAGGTTTACACACATCGAATCTTCATTTAGTACCCAAATGGAATCCGGAA
>CAZWGG010000204.1:0-8468 GCA_964633305.1 uncultured Bacteroidales bacterium | reverse complement strand
TAATTTGGCCGAGAAGTTTAAACACAGCTTGCGGAGTTTTTGCCATGCTTTCTTAAATAGTGCTTGGTCAAAAGCATTTGATCAATAGGTTGATTTTGTCCAAGAACCTTGGTACGAAAAGCCATTTTAGCAACTTCTTCCATAACTACAGCATTATGAATAGCATTTTCGGGATCAGTACCCCATGAAAAGGGGCCATGGTTATTTACCAATACTCCTGGAATATCAACTGATTTCAAATTTTCAAATCGCTCAACAATAACATTTCCTGTTTCTTTTTCATATTCACCTTCAATTTCTTCTTTAGTCATTTTCCTTGTGCATGGAATTTCACCATAATAATAATCAGCGTGAGTGGTACCAAAACAAGGAATTCCCAGGCCAGCCTGCGCCCAACTGGTAGCCCACTCCGAATGCGTATGCACAATACCCCCAATGCTTCTAAAGTGTTTGTAAAGAACAAGGTGTGTGGGAGTATCGGACGAAGGTTTTAAATTTCCCTCAACTACGTTTCCTTCCATGTCAACAACTACCATATTACTAACTTTCATATCATCATAAGAAACTCCGCTGGGTTTAATAACAACCAGCTCTTTTTCCCTGTCAATACCACTTACATTACCCCAGGTAAAAACTATCAACTTATATTTCACGAGATCCAAATTTGCTTTAAATACACTCTCTTTTAAGTTCTCCAGCATAGTCAATTTTTTAAAGTTAATAAGGTATTCATAGGTTTAAATTTCGAAATGAAAACCCTTTTCTACAAGACTGTTGTATTTTCGTTTGTTAAATTTATATAAATATGCCCCTTTTTTTGATGATTCCTTATCTTTTTCATCAAGTCTTTCCAATAGTTTCATGGATAGAATTTTTTTTCTGAAATTTCTTTTGTCAAAGCCACGTCGATGAATAGCCTCGTATAGGCTCTGCAATTGAGGTATTGTAAACCTGCGTGGTAATAATTCAAAACCTACAGGTCGGTTTTTTGTTCTAATTTTTAATTTTCTTAATGCTTTACTAACCATATCATTATGATCAAATATAAGTTTAGGCATTCTGGATATAGGCCACCATTGGGCCCCGGTTTGATTATTCAGTTCATTGTTATAATCTTCGATACGTATTAAAGCAAAATAGGCAACTGATATAACTCGTTCTCCAGGGTCACGCTCTACCTTGCCAAAGGTATAAAGTTGTTCCATGAACAAATTGCTGAGTCCTGAGCAGTCATAAAGAATTCTTTTTGTCGCTTCATCAAGGCTTTCTTCAGGTTTCAAAAAACCTCCCATCAATGACCATTGGCCTTTAGCAGGTTCTAAAACCCGCTTATAAAGTAATATCTTTAACTCACCTTCATCAAATCCAAAGATAATACAGTCAATTGCCACATAATGTTTGTAATAACCTGTATAATAAGAAGCCATAAAAAATTAAAGATCAAGACCTGTTCTAAAAATAAGTGTAGATAATACGTTTTTACATTTCAAATAGATACCTCTCATTAGTAAAAATCAAGCATCAAATAAAACGATGTTAAAATTAGACATTCCGGAACCAAAAGTACTAAGAGTTCCGGAAGTATACTGAAACTAAATACCCTTGCTTTGCAAAAGTTGTTTAAGTTGAAGATATAACAATAAACTTAGGGCTTAAATTTTTATAAACCTAAGTTGTATCGGTACAAATTAAGTAATACCTGATATATCGAATATCATTTTCAAAAAAAAAGAAAATATTCCAACTTATTTATTCAACAGGTTTCTTCTTTTTAAAAGAAAAAGTAAGCATTAATAGGCCAAAGATCAACATGAATAGTCCTGACCATAGGTTTATATTTATGCTTAATGATTTTTCGTACAATTCAGTATTTGCTCCTGTAGCTATACCAAATATAGTAAGTAATATTCCGAAAATCGAGAACATTAACCCAATTGGAAATTTAATATCTATTCCCATAATTATATTTTTTACCAGAAAATTATACTTAAAACAATTGCTACCAAGCCAATAATAATGGCGAGTACTTCACTACTTTGATACCATTTCACTCCTTCTTCTTTATATTTAGGAGTTAAAGAGTAAACCAATCCTTTTAATTCTCCATCTGATTTTGTTCGTTTTGTGGTAACTGATATGACAATAGTAAATATTAAACAAACCATAAATGCCCAAATAGCCGTCCAAAAAGATAACGCCATTTCACTTGGGTACTCATGGACAACAGTTAACCAACCACCCTTTATTCCAATTTCTTCACCGGCAGTTAGGGTAAGTCCGTGATGAATTGCAGCCGCTAAAATACCAAATAAAAGTCCATAAAACGCCCCATGTCCTGTAGATCGTTTCCAAAACATTCCTAATAAGAATGTAGCGAATAAAGGAGCATTTACAAATGCAAAAACCAATTGAATAAAATCCATTATATTATCAAACTGCGCAGCAAGATAAGCCGTACCAATACTTACAACAACTCCGAAAATGGTAGCAAACTGCCCAACTTTCAGGTAATGTGTATCTGGTCTATTAGGATTAATATAACTTTGATAAATATCATAAGTCCAAACCGTATTGAAAGCTGTTACATTCCCCGCCATGCCAGACATAAAGGAAGCCATAAGAGCTGTTAAACCAAGACCCAATATCCCGGTAGGAAAATAATGTCCAAGCATCATTGGTATAACAGAGTTAAAATCATCGGAACCATTTTTTTGTAGCAAAGCAAACCCGCTATCCGAGTCGCTTAATAATGCTAATGCAATCATTCCAGGTAGGATAACAAGAAACGGCAAAAACATTTTTGGCAAAGCACCTATTAAAGGAGTACGGCGGGCAGCAGACATAGAACCAGCAGCCATTGCACGCTGTACAACAAGAAAATTAGTACACCAGTAGCCAAATGACAAAACAAATCCTAATCCCATGATCAATCCAAACCATTGAATTCCCATAGGATTTGCACTGGCGCTTGACATTCCCTGCCAGGATTCGGTAAAGGCCCCTGCCCCAAATCCCCGTTCAATCGCTACATTTTCAAGGGTTACTTTTAATCCTTCCCAGCCTCCAACATTAATCAGTCCAATAATTGTCAGGGGCAAAAAGCCTATAACTATAAGAAAAAACTGCAAAACTTCATTATAAATAGCAGATGTTAATCCTCCTAAATAGGTATACACAAGTACAATTAATGCCGAAAGAATTAAACTAAAATTAAAATCCCATCCAAGTAAAATTCTCAATAATTCAGCTAAGGCAAACATTGAAATACCAGAAGTAAATATTGTCATTACAGCAAAAGAAATGGCATTGAGCCCCCTGGTTTTTTCATCAAATCTTAATTTTAGATACTCAGGAGCAGAACGGGCTTTTGAACCATAATAAAACGGCATCATAAACAGGGCGAGAAATATCATTGCAGGTATTGCTCCAATCCAGTAAAAATGCACTGTCTTAATTCCATACTTTGCACCTGATGCGGCCATTCCAAAAACTTCAAGGGCACCAAGGTTTGCTGATATAAAAGCCAATCCTGTGATCCAGGCAGGCAGAGAACGACCTGCTTCAAGAAATGCAGTGGCATTCTTCATGTATTTCTTTAATGCCCATCCTATCCCCAGTACAAAAACAAAGTAAATGATCATGATGGTATAATCAACCCATCCTAAAGAGAATCCTGTTTCCATGTTAGATTATTTAATTAGTTTTTATTTATTAAGAAATTCATTACCAGAATATGATATAGAATGCAATTACTATTCCCACGATTATAATGCTATTTATGATGTCCCATTTAGAAATGCTTTGACGCGTTAATTTCTTTTGTTCGGGAGTTGAAGAAGCATACGTTAACCCTACCAACCGTTCTTCAGCAATTCTTTTCGTTAGTAAGGATATAACAACAATAGCTATAATACATACAATAAGGTTAAATATTTCATAATGCAGCCAGTTGATATTAGATAATTTTACAAAAAAAGTCTGTAAAACGTTAAGACCTTCAGGATTGGCAGCTTTTTCAGCAATCCATTCTTCTTTCACATCAATCTTTTTTACTACCAATTCGGTACTTTGTTCAAGAGACAAACCAAAATTGGTTGCAATTGTACTTATCTTTTGCTGTAATAGAAGTGCTTTATCATCTATTACTTCTTTCAAGGCATTAGCTAATCTTCGTGTTTCTTCTGCTACAATCCATGTTTTTGTTGCAATTACTGAAGCCAATCTGAACATTCCAAGCACAAAACCTATGATAAGGCCCCAAACACCTGCTTTTCCGGTTGTGCGTTTCCAGAACACGCCAAAAAAGAAAACTGCTGCTATTCCCGGAGCAAGCAAAGACTGAACATCTTGCAAGTACTCGTAAAGAACATCTCCAATACTTTCCATAACGGGAATCCACAGGATACCCAATATTACAATAACAGCTGTGGCAATCTTTCCAACAATAACAAGATGTTTTTCAGATGATTCAGGACGAAATTTTTTATAAAAATCAACGGTAAAAAGCATAGCGGAGGAATTAAATAAAGATGCCAATGAACTCATTAATGCTGCTAAGAGGCCTCCCACAACAAGTCCTTTCATTCCTTTTGGTAAGAGGTCGGTAACTAACCTTGGAAATGCATTATCCGGATCGTCAAGGGTTAACAATCCTTTTTGTTGGAGAGCAAATGCTATCATTCCAGGAACAAGAAAAATAAAAACCGGGGTAAGCTTAAGGTAACCTGCAAAAATAGTACCTTTTCTAGCGACACTCTGGTTTGGTGCAGATAAAGTACGTTGAACAATGTACTGGTCTGTACACCAATACCAAAAACCTATAATTGCCGAACCTATCAAAACCCCTGTCCATGGAAATTTAGGATCAGATGCCGATCGAACCAAGGTTAACATGTTGTCATGTCCATAACCCGTAGGTAGTGCTTTACAAAATTCTATCAACTCGGTTACACCTCCCAATTTTACCAGGCCAACAACCAAAATTACGATCGACCCTATTAAAAGCACAGGTGTTTGAAGAACTGAAGTATAAAGTACAGATTTCATTCCTCCGAATGTGGTATATAAACCAGTTAATACAACGAGTCCAATTGCACCAATCCAGAAAAAGTCAATTTGAAAAGAACCGATTGAAACATATTCAATATCGAAAACAACTTTAAACACCGTTCCCCCTGCCCAAACTGTAACTGCTACTTTGGTTAATACATAGCTAATTAAAGAAATAATTGAGAGAATGGAACGAGCGTGGGCATTGTATCTTTTCTCAAGGAATTCAGGCATTGTAAATACCATACTACGCGCATAAAAGGGAACAAACACCCATCCTAAGATAAGTATAATCCAGGCATGCATTTCCCAATGTGCCATAGCCATTCCACTTTCTGCTCCTGCTCCTGCTAATCCTACTAAATGCTCTGAACCAATGTTTGAAGCAAAAATCGAAGCACCAATTGCCAGCCAGCCTGCATTTCGGCCTGCTAAAAAATAATCGGATGTGTTTTCTTCTTTTTGGTAAAGAACCCACACAATAATTCCAATGAGCCCAAGTAAAAATAGCCCAAGTACAATCCAGTCTAAAGTTGCCATATTATTTTAGGTTTAGAAATTATTTAGGTTAAAAAATAGTTTGCAATATATAAATAAAAATCTTAAAAATAAGAGTGAAAATGACACTTAATGTTACTTTTTTGCTTTCGACTAATATAACCCTGTTTTTGAAGAAATTATTAGTACTTTTAGAACCGAATAACACGCATAAAAAAATAAAACTACCGATATTATTAATTGCAGGATTTATTGAAAATGCATAATAATCTTACCAAACCAATTATTTATCGTCCTTTTTTTAAGGAGTATACCATACACACATCAAGAAGTAGTGGCCCGGGAGGGCAACATGTAAATAAAACAGAAACTAAAGTTGAATTACGGTTTCATATTGATAATTCACAACTATTGAGTGATAAAGAAAAACATGAAATCCGGGAAAAATTAAAACGACGAATCAACAACGAAGGATATCTTATTGTATATGCCCAGGAACACCGTAGCCAGGCAATGAATAAACAACTGGCCGAAAAAAGATTTTATCAGTACCTTGTCCAATCGCTCAGAAAAAGAAAAAAACGCATTGCCACCAAACCTTCCAGGCAATCAATAGAAAAAAGAATTCATGCCAAAAAAGTTATTGCCGAAAAAAAAACAAGACGTGCAAAAATCAATACGCAAAAAACAGAACCACTATAGTTTCAATTAAGCAAGAGAATCATTAAAAGAATAGCTCCATCGGGTTTCATAACAAGCTTTGAATAATGTTTTTTCTTTATATTGAACAATGATCATTGTTCATAACCGCTTTAAAAAAATCACCGGGTAACGATAAATATAATTCAAAGGATAAATACTTTCATCCAAAACTACAAGTAGTTTCTCTCAAAACAACAAGTACTTTTATCTAAAACTACAAGTAGTTTCTCCCCAAACAACAAGTGCTTTTATCCAAAGTCTTGCTTTTCTATTCGACACTAAATTTTTTGTTAATTCATTGTCAATTTGCCTAAAAACAAATATTTCTTTTAAGAAATCACTTCAAAACTGCTTAGGCCCATTATATTTCCTAGAAAAGACTAAATTTGATGTTAAAATATTTTGAAGATGAATATTGGTGAGAATTACGATCACAATAGTATTACGTTAAACTTAAACGTTAGAGGGCTTTCTTCTTCGGCAACATTGGCTATTAATGAAAAAAGCAATAAATTAATAAAAGAAGGCAAAAAAATTTTTAAGTTAGGATTAGGTCAATCGCCATTTCCGGTTCCAAAGCCTGTAGTGGAAGGCTTAAAAAAAAATGCACATCAAAAAGATTATTTGCCTGTAAAGGGACTACCGGAATTAAAAGAGGCAATTGCAAATTTTAATTACAAAATGGTTAATGTAAATTGTTCGCCGGACGATATTATGATTGGTCCGGGTTCAAAAGAGCTGATTTTTATTTTACAACTGGTTTATTATGGCGATTTGATAATTCCAACGCCCAGTTGGGTTTCCTATGCCCCGCAAGCAAAAATAGTGGGAAGACATGTTATATGGGTACCAACCGAAAGGGATAACAACTGGCGACTGAGCCCCGAGAAACTTGAATTAATTTGCCGAACCGACCCCACCCGCCCTCGCATTGTTATATTGAATTATCCATCAAATCCTACAGGATGTACCTATCCTTTAGAGAAACTAAAACATTTAGCAGAAGTTGCCAGAAAGTACAGTGTTGTACTTGTATCAGATGAAATTTACGGGTTAATACAGTTTGATGGAAAACATCAGTCCATTGCACGTTATTACCCTGAAGGTACAATAATTAGCAGTGGGTTGAGTAAATGGTGTGGTGCCGGGGGATGGAGGCTAGGTACCTTTTCATTTCCTTCATCATTACGTTGGCTTCTCGATGCAATGGCAATAGTTGCAAGTGAAACTTTTACAGCCACTTCCGCTCCTATACAATACGCTGCAGTTACTGCTTTTAACGGAGGGAGTTGGATGAACGGTTATTTAGAACATTCGAGAAGGATATTAAAAAAGATAGGATGTCTATTTGCCAAAAAACTCAGGGAATTAGATGTTTTGATACCTGAACCCGAAGGAGCTTTTTATTTATTTGCAGATTTTGAAAATTATCGTGAGAAACTTAAAAAGTACGAAGTATACACCTCCGTTGAATTTTGTAACAAACTTTTAAGCGATGCCGGAGTAGCTATTCTTCCGGGTTGTGATTTTGGACGGCAACCTGAAGAACTTACCGTTCGTATAGCTTATGTTAACTTTGAAGGAGGTAAGGCATTGTCGGCAGCAATGAATGAATATTCTTCTTCTGACTTAAATGACAAGTTTTTAAAAATATATTGCCCGGATGTTATTGATTCAATTAACTGTATTTGCAATTGGTTAAACGGTCTGTAATTTTCTCAAAAATTAATATATTCTCCATAAATTGACCAGATTTTAATATATTTGAACTCTAAATAATGATTATTATTAATAAATAAAATGATTTCATCAAAATGAAAAATATCGCTATTTTCCTCGCTTTCATCCTAATTGGAAGTACTTCAGTACTGTTCACTTCATGTGAAAAAGATAAAGATAACAGTCCAAGCATTGAGATAACTGTTCCTGCAGATTGGCAAGAATTCACCAATTTAAGTGATAATGCAAAATTTTATGCAGTAAGTCCCTTTACATCTGAGTCTGACAGCATTTCAGAAAATGTATGGGTACTGCAGGAAAGTAGACCTAACTCAAATTTAGATAATTACTATAATGATATTATAGATATATTGGATAATTCATCAACGTTTGCCCTGGTTTATGAAGTGGATACTTCAATTAATGAACAATCCAGCAAGAAATTTATCTTTACTGGAGAATTATCTGTTGAAAGTGAATCAGGTGACGAATATCCTGTT
>CAZWGG010000203.1:0-8474 GCA_964633305.1 uncultured Bacteroidales bacterium | reverse complement strand
ACACGTTCAAAAAAAGTAGCTTATGGTAACAATCGAGCCGACTTTTCTTTTATTGCCGGAGGAATAGTTCCGGGAATACTAGTTTTAAATCCTGATTTTCCTGAAAACAAAGAAGATTGGCCTTTTTTATGGGGAGAAAATGAATATGTTATCGGACTTGGGGCTAGTTACATATTTTTAGTAAATGCTGTAGACGAACTATTAAATGACACAGATGATAAGTGATTAAGGTAAAAAATAATATCTGTAGCAGTTTATTTTTACCTGGTTTTATGCTAAGATTCATCATTGATGTTCATTTTTTGATTTTAATATCCTGTTAAAATTTTCAGGAGGTCCCAAATAACTAGGCTTTATATCTTTTGTTTCAACAACAATTTTTTGCACAACGATCCCCGGATCAACCATCCATAATTTTAAAATATGCTCGCCAGGCCAGTGGATAACATGTTCTGATTTCAATATTTTAATATTATTTGCAACTGCCTGGCTCCATGTATGTGGATGTTTCCAATCGGGAATATCTTTCCCTTCATGGATATTAACAACCTGTGGCGGTTCATCGTCGAATGAGATTGCATATCGTAATCCCCGAGAAGCAGTAAAATTTAGAGTAGGAGAAACATATACGTTAACTTTTACAGTATCACTGTTAAAGAGATACATTATATACTCAAGGTAAGGTCCGTCTCCAGGATTCTGGCTTTTTGCAGTAACAGGAAAAGGGGTCATTCCAGACAAGGTACGGCCTAAATTGGGGATATGATACCATTTGAGCGAATCGACCTTGATTGCACGGCTAAAATGAGCAGCTTCAATAGAAACATAACCATTACTCTCAACAAAACCATTTATATCTTCTGGTTTTGGAAATTCAGGATTGTTTATTATAGCTTCCACCGTAACCCTGGTTTCATTAGGTCCGGTAATATTAATTGGTATTATATGCTTTCCTATGGGAACTTCCTCCCAATTTATGGTTACCCATAACCGTTGTTGATTATCTATTTTACCCTTACTGGGGGTGACCTTCACCCAAGATTTTTCAGGTTTAACTATATATTCAAAGGGAATTTGCCCGCGGTTGAAAACTTCAATATAATATTTTTGTTGATTATAAAGATCAAACTCAGGCAAAACTGCCTTGTTCTCCTCTTCAGTCCACCAACTTTCTGTGCCTTCTATTGAAACTCCCATTTCTGCGATTTTTGGTATCCTAATCTTCTTAACATCAGGCATTTTATTATGTTTTGGTTGCTGCCAACTGGTATAACCAATGTGAGGTTGCGACATTATATAATTCCATTTACCATCTGCCAATTTTGTATGAAAATATTCTGTCAATTCAGCATCTTTATCATACAGTTCAACAACTTTCTGTGCCATTTGATTTGTAGCCGATCGTTGTTGATTAGCATACATATAATTTTCCCCTGCTGTTACATATAATTCATTCAAATTTGCACATGCAGCTACAGGATGTAATATAAGTTGATAAAAGACATCTTTATACTCTGCTGGTAAGTCTTCGTAAATCTGAGTTGCTCTTTCTGCCAGTTCATTATAGTCGCTAACTACTGTTTCTGCTTCACGGTAATTTACAAGGCTATATGTGTCAGGAGCTATTAATTCCGGTTTCCTGCGTGCATTGAATTTAGTATAAGTTGAAAGAATACTGGCCATCTCATCAGTATGATTATCATTGAATTGTTGCTTTACCCATAGTTTTACATATTCAGGTAATTTCTCAGCCGGCCATTTTTCAGGATCCCAAGCATAATCTAAAAAAAATTCAATAGGGAATTCCATAGGTTTAATATCCCCTACATTTACTATCCAAATGCGATCAACTCCGTATTGATAAGTAAGATGCATTTGTTCCCAAATTCTTGGAATAAGATTCGTATTTATCCATTTGTAACTTCTCGGCCCACCAACATAATCAAAATGATAGTACATACCATACCCGCCAGTACGGGTTTTAGCTCCGGGACTTGGCAACTTCCTGACATTTCCCCAGTTATCATCGCATAATAGTAAAGTTACATCATCAGGTACACGCATACCTTTGTTGTAATAATCCTGTACTTCTTTATATAACGCCCATAATTGGGTAATTGTTGAAGGATCTTTGCCAGTAACTTCTGTTAGAATTTTTCGTTGATCAGCAACAATTTTCTCCAACAGTTCTACATTACTTTTTTTTGACATAGCTTCATCTCCGTCTCCTCGCATTCCAATGGTCACAATACTTTCGTAGGAATTCATTCTTTCTATGCCTTTTCTCCAAAACTCTTTTAAACGTTTTTCATTTCTCTTGTATTTCCAAGGTCCTTTTCCAAATAATTTCCACTCTACATGAGCCCGCATCATGGGTTCATGGTGAGAAGTTCCTATAACCACACCATATTCATCAGCCAATTGTGAGTTGTATATGTCATCAACAAAAAAGGACTTACTCCACATTGCAGGCCAAAGATAATTGGCTTTTAATCTCAACATTAATTCAAAAACTTTTTCATAAAAATGACGATTGAAACCATCAAATTTTTCATGTACCCAACCAAAAAGAGCCGGGTCTTCATCGTTAATAAAAATACCCCTATATTTAACAGCAGGTTCACCAAGTGAATGGCGCCCGGGTAAGACAAAAAGTTCAGGGTGGTGACATATGGGCACATCTGCCCACCAATACCATGGAGAAACACCAATTTGCTTAGAAAGGTCGTACATACCGTATATCGTCCCCCGTTTGTCACTTCCGGTAATAACTAAGGCAGCATCTACACCGGGTAATGGTTTTTGGACTACTTGAATTAAAAATGTTTCCCATTTTCCTGCAATATCTTTAACATCAAGTTTTTTGTCTTGAACTAGTTTATCTATTACCCTATTCTTTCCCAATGTGCCGATAATAACTATCTCTTTTGATGCTGGGATTTCATCTGTAAATATTTTTGGTTTTACACCTGAAACCCTGGCTATATCTGTTTGAAGGTGTTTTAAAACCTTTAATACCCCGATGAAATCATTAGAACTAGCATACAATGGAGCTGATCGCCCCTGTGTAGATAACCCAAAATACCCACTACCCTTTTCAAAAGAGATATATGTAGTTCTTTCAACTGCTATTACCTGTTGTTTGGGTAACATAATAAATAATAGAAATATTAAAGAAGTAAACTTTTGCTGCCAGAAAAGCGTTAGAAAACTTGGTATTTTAATGCTTGGTTTAAATTCTAATCCAATAATCCTATTTATTTTCATAATTCTAATTTGCTTTATTATTTTTCAACACAAAAAAATAATAACAATTATATTAACTATTTTCGAAAAACACCATGCCAATATACTAGCATAATGCAACTTGTTATTAAAGCATTTCTGTACTTTATGAATTATATCTTAAAGTACTTTAGTCTGTTCATGTAAAAATATTTTAATAAAAATCTTGTGTAGTATTTTTCTAAAATAAAATCCTATATGGATAATGTACTTAATTAGTTTTTTTATTAGCTTTGCCTATTATAGAACCCAAATCTGATGTATGCTGTCGTTGTTTACAAAAAATAGATAAAAATCCACTCGTTAAAAAAACGCAAACCATGTTTTAATAACAATTTGTTTTCTGAATTTCTCCATATCCTCTCTTAATCTTTCTTTGAAATCATTCTACTCTTCCGCTCAACAATAAAATTCAAGAAAAGGTTATTAAATTATTTTTTATACGACTTACGTCGTTTTTCAAGCTCTGCCTGCATTTTAAAGTTATAATCTTTAGTAATCTTATAAGCAAACAAAACCATGACACCAATAAAAAATGTAAAAGCAGGGAATAGACTTCCTGATAATCGTATTCCCAATAAAACATTGGCATCAGGAACTATATTTGCATCGAATCCAAATGCTCCTATTATCCATCCACACAATGCTCCCCCTAAACCTAATCCTGCTTTCAATCCAAAAACTACACCTGCAAATACAAATCCTGTAGCCCTTCTGTTGTTCTTATATTCACCATAATCAGCCACATCGGCCATCATTGCCCAAAGTAAAGGAATTGTAGGAGCATAAGTTAAACTTCTCAAAAAGTTAATCAAATACATCGATCCAACGCGGTTAGCAGGAACAAATATTATTACGGCTGTAAATAAAACAGTTAAGGATAAACAGACAATAAATACATTTCGCTTTCCAAAACGTGATGCCAAGGGTTGAGACAAAAACATTACACCCAGAACCTGAACCAACATTCCAAGCATGTTAAAAAAGCTAAAACCCACAGAAAAAACATTACTTCGATCTTCTAAAGCAATTAACCCAAAAGCATCTAATATATTATGCCACAAACCATGCGATTCACCTGCAACATTCACTAGGTTAAACTGCTGGAGAAAGCTGAATAGAGCATCTTTATCAATATAATAATTAAAGAAATAATACATAGCACTGCCCCACATTGCCAATGTAATAAAAACAAATAGGGTAAGCACAAACATTATAATCCACGGACGGTTTGAAGTAATATCTTTAATATCTTGTTTAATAGAAGTTTTCTGATTCTCAGGAGGTTTTATACGTTCTCGAGCACTTAAAAATGCAATTATCAAAAATATAACAGCAAGAATAGCATAAACCAAAATAGCTTTTGACCATCCTTCTGGTGATCTGTCAGTGCCATCTCCAAATTTAGTTACCATAGGCATTGTCAAGCCTTGTACCAGGAAAGCGGCACCCATTGCAAAAACAAACCGTATTGAAGATATACTCGTACGTTCTTTAATATCACTTGACATTACTCCAAGAATAGCAGAATAAGGCGTATTACATAATGAGTATGTTGTCATTAAAAGCGTATATGTTATTCCTGCATAAATAATTCTACCTCTTTCGCTAATATCGGGTGTAGTAAAAGCAAGAAAGAAAAATAACCCAAATGGCAATGCTGTCCACAAAATCCAGGGACGATATTTTCCCCATCTTGTATTTGTTCTGTCTGAAAGTATACCAACTAAAGGGTCAACAAAGGCATCAAAACCTCTTGCAATAAGTAAAATTGTTCCAGCGGCAGTAGCTGTAATTCCAAAAGCTTGTGTATAAAAAGGAAGCTGAAAGATTATCATTAATTGGAAAACAAAGTTTGCAGAACTGTCACCTAAACTGTATCCAATTTTTTCTCTAAAGGATACTTTTCCTATCTCTGATTTCATAAATTTTTAACTATTAAAACAAGGTTAATAAATTTAATATTAGAAAGTACAATTATTCCAACTTGTAAGTCTTTTTTGTTTACAACAAAATAATTACTAATTTGAAATAAACAATACCAGTTCTATGAAATAAGTAAGAATTCAAAGGTAAAAATAAATTTTTATTCTGCAACCGATTGCATTTCATTTTGTATTCTTTCTTTCATTTATTGGTATTTTATGTTTAATTTTGCCATGCAACCGGTTGAAATGAATACGAAAAAAGATATTACAATATACGACATAGCAAAAGTTTTAAATATCTCACCATCAACAGTTAGCCGGGGATTAAAAGATCATCCTGCTATCCGGAAAGATACCAAAAAGAAAATTCTTAGTGCAGCCCGTAAAATGGGGTACCGGCATAATACTTTTGCCAGTAATCTAAGACAAAAACAAACTAAAACTATTGGTGCGGTTGTTCCAAGGCTTGACAGCTATTTCATGTCATCAATTATTGCAGGCATTGAAAAGGTGGCTAACCAGCAAAGGTATAATTTAATTATAAGCCAGTCCCAGGAATCTGTAAAAAAGGAAATATCCAGTATATCTACTTTGTTTAACAATAGGGTAGACGGATTATTAGTTTCACTTGCACATGATGTAAAAAACTTAAATCACTTCACTATTCTTTTCAAAAAAAAAATCCCTCTTATTTTTTTCGACCGGGTTATTGAACATCCTAATTGTATAAGTATAGTAATTGACAATTATAAAGCAGGATATGAGGCAACTACTCACCTAATTGAACAGGGTTGCAGAAAGATAGCGCATATTACAGGAAACCTGCATTGCAGTGTATATGCCACCCGTTTTAACGGGTACAAAAAAGCGCTTGAAGATAATGGAATTGTTTTTGACCAGGAACTTGTAATAATCGATAAACTAAACTACAAGGGAGGAATTGATATTGCTCAAAATATACTAAGTATGAAAGTACTACCCGACGGTATTTTTACTGCTAATGACACATCGGCTGTAGCAATTATATGTGAGCTAAAGCAGGCAGGTATATGTATTCCTAATGATATTGCAGTAGTAGGTTTTAATAACGACCCCGTATCAAAAGTAATTTACCCGAATCTTACAACCATTAACTATCCGGGACAGGAGATGGGAGAAGTTGCCGCTTCAACATTAATTAACCTGCTAAATAATAAACAACCGGCCAATTTAAACGCTATTGTCCTGCGCCATAACCTTATCATAAGAAAATCATCTATGAAAAAGATGATAATCTGATTGTAAAAACTATGAAAATTTTATAATTATGAAAAATAAAATGTTGATTAAAACTCTTTTCATTTTATTTACTTTCTATAATTCGTTATATGCCGAAGATGGTTATCAATTATGGCTTAGATATAAGCTAATAACAGATTCTCAAAAATTAACCGGGTACAGACAATCAATCAAAGGGTGTATAATTGAAGGAAAATCTTCAACTATTACAGCAGCTAAATATGAATTACAGCTTGGTTTACGCAGTTTATTAGATTGTGATATCCCCTTTGTATCATCAGTTAAAACCGATGGAATTTTAATAGCAGGAACGCCGTCTGGCTCTTCTTTAATTGCTTCGTTAAAGATGTCTGACAAATTAAAGAGTTTAGGTGATGAAGGTTTTATAATTACAACAACTTACATTAACGAAAAGAAAGCAACTGTTATAACCGCAAATAATGATATTGGAGTGCTGTATGGAGTATTCCGTTTTTTGCAGTTGCTTCAAACTCGTCAAGATATTTCAAATCTTTCTATTGAGGATTCTCCGAAAATAAAAGTTAGGTTACTAAATCATTGGGATAACCTGGACAGATCTGTCGAACGAGGTTATGCCGGTTCTTCACTTTGGGAGTGGAACGAACTTCCTCATTCTTTATCTCCCAGGTATAAAGATTATGCACGGGCTAATGCATCTATAGGAATAAACGGTACAGTAGTTACAAATGTCAATGCCAATGCAAAATTTCTGGAAAAGAAGTACTTGTTAAAAGTAGCTGCCCTTGCCAATATTTTCCGCCCCTATGGCATAAAAATATACCTAACAGCAAAGTTTAGCGCTCCTATGAAAATCGGGAAACTAAATACTGCAGATCCACTTAATGAAGAAGTAATTTCCTGGTGGAGAAAAAAAGTCGATGAAATTTACAGTTTTATTCCTGATTTTGGTGGTTTTTTAGTAAAAGCAAATTCCGAGGGCCAACCCGGTCCCCAGGAATACGGGCGTTCTCATGCAGATGGGGCTAATATGCTTGCTAGTGCTTTAAAACCTCATAACGGAATAGTTATGTGGCGGGCATTTGTTTATAGCAACGAAGTACCCGAAGATAGGGCAAAACAGGCATATAATGAATTTACTCCGCTTGACGGAAAATTTTTGGACAATGTTTTAGTGCAAGTAAAAAACGGCCCTATTGACTTTCAACCCCGTGAACCTTTTCATCCCCTTTTCGGGGCCATGCCAAAAACTCCTGTAATGATGGAATTTCAAATTACACAGGAATATCTCGGTTTTTCGACCCATCTTGTGTATTTGTCTACACTATATGAAGAATGCCTTAAATCAGATACCTATGCAAAGGGAAAAGGATCGCTGGTTGCAAAAGTTATTGACGGAACACTTGAGAACAAAAGCCTGACAGGAATGGCTGGTGTTTCAAATATCGGGACTAACAGAAACTGGACAGGGCATATTTTTGGCCAGGCAAATTGGTACGCATTTGGACGGCTCTCATGGAACCCGTATTTAACTTCCGAAAAAATAGCAGATGAATGGATTAGGATGACATTTTCAAATAATACGAAATTTATAGAGGTTGTAAAAAAAATGATGTTGGCTTCAAGAGAAATTACAGTAGACTATATGACCCCTCTCGGGCTACATCATATCATGGGATATGGAGATCATTACGGGCCGGGGCCATGGGTAAATTCTGCTCCCCGTTTGGATTGGACTTCTGTATATTACCACCGGGCAGATTCCGGGGGAATTGGTTTTGACAGAACTTCAAAAGGAAGTAATGCCGTTAGCCAGTATTTTCCGCCACTAAGAGATGAATTCGATAACCTTAAAACATGTCCGGAAAAATTCCTGTTATGGTTCCATCATGTTCCGTGGGATTACAAACTCAAATCAGGTAAAACAATTTGGGAGGAACTATGTTATAAATATTATAGCGGGGCCGACTCAGTAAAATGGTTAGAAAAAGAATGGAAAAAAAT
>CAZWGG010000202.1:0-8504 GCA_964633305.1 uncultured Bacteroidales bacterium | reverse complement strand
GAAAAATGCAACAAAGACACCAATCCTCAAATAAACACAAAGTGTTCATTTACAGCAAAATACATTTATGGCACTTTGTGTCTTCGTGCCTTGGTGGCTGGAATATTTATTTTTTGGACATCCTCGTTTTTAGTGTATATCAGAAATATTTTTAAAATTATTAGAATTTGTTAACCTGCCTTCAGGCTATGTATCGTTAACTGTGTCTTGCATCTGCCACCTGCCTTAAAAAGAGTTTACAGGCTTTCTTGTATTTACTGCTCTTTTACATAACATCACAAAGATTGGTGTGCAGAAAAGTTATTTGAAAATCTCAAGATTTTTTCGGGTTAAGTGCCAAAAATGTTTTAATTTGCTTGCTTAAAAGAGGCAAAAGTAGGTATGCATGAAAAAGATCTTTTCTTAAAGATAAAAAAGGGAGACATTTTTGCATTTGAAAAGCTCTTCAAAACATATTATAAGAACCTTTGTTTTTTTGCTGAACATTATGTTAGAGAAAAGTCGATGGCAGAAGAAATAGTCGGAAATTTTTTTCTGAATTTCTGGGAAAAAAGAAGATATATCGATATTAAAGGTTCTGTAAAATCATATCTTTATACAAGTATACATAATCGATGTCTGAAATACCTGGAGCATCTGAAGGTTATGAAAAAATACAGGGATTATGCGCATGCCATGTTAAAGAACAAAGAATTACTTATGCCATTGTCAGATAGTTATCCCCTTGCAAATTTAGTTTCAAAAGAAATTGTTAAGGATATTGAGAAAGCTATAGATGAGCTTCCTGATAAATGTAAAGAAGTTTTTTGTCTTAGCAGATTTGAAGAAATGAGCTATGAGGATATTTCAACAAAACTAGAAATTTCAATAAATACAGTAAGGACCCAAATGAAACGGGCGCTTAAAAAACTGCGCGATAGCCTTAAGGACTATTTACCCTTATTTATACTATTATTTTTTAATAAAATTTTCATCTTCTTCTTTATTAAGAATTATGTCAACTGGATATGGTAGAAAGGCAAAAATTCCATCTGAAAAAAATACCCGATTTTGTGGTAGAGTTTCTTTCCCAACCGGAAAATATTGTTGAGACTACCGTTGAAAAAGGAACTGTTCAGGTATTCAGCAACCTGAAAAAAAATCTGAAACTAGAAAGATTACAGTAAAGGCAAACCAAAAAGCCACTTTTACAACGGCAGAATTAACCGATAAGTATACGATCATAAATACTGATGAAACACAAGAAAATGTATAGATAGAAGAGTTAATTTCAAATGGTAAAACAAATAAACAATACATTACAATAGACAGAGATATTTCTACAGAAATATTCACTTCGTGGAAAAATGATCGATGGATTATAGAAAGGGAAGAACTAGGGAGCCTATCAAAAAAACTGGAACGAAGATATAATGTTAAAATTATTTTTAAAAACGAACCATTAAAACATTACATTTTTAGCGGGGTATTAAAAAATGAAACTATTGAACAAGTATTGGAAGCCATAAAACATACTGCACCTATTGGTTTTGAATTGGAACAGAATAAAGTAACTTTTTTTGAGATTACTTCCTTAAAATCAGAACTCGAAAAAAGATAACTAGTGCCTGCCAGAAAACTCCTATTTTTTAAAGTCTTTGATAAGAAAACGTCAAAGACAAGGCTTTCGAAGCATTGAAAATGAGGAGTTTACTGATTGTAAATGACTATTTTCAAGGCAAGAATAACGCAGTATTTGGCGTTTTCTTGCAAAGACTAATATGAGATATTGTTAATAGTCAGTTGTTAAATTATGTGCGTTTAGTGCTAAAATTTGGGATTGAAATACACAAAGCAGGTTTCATAAAATCATTAAATCTCGTGGAAACTTAGAAAGTATCTCAAAAGAGTCATCTGTAACCAATACCGTATCTTCAACCCTTAATCCTCCCAAATCTGGTATATATATTCCGGGTTCTATGGTTATAACCATGTTTTTCTGAAAGATAAATTCATTTTGGCGCCCTAAAAAAGGTTCTTCATGTATTTCTAAGCCTACACCATGTCCAAGTCCGGGATAAAAATTGCCTATGTACTTACCGGGGATGCTTTCTTTAACTCTTTTTTCTAAGGTTATGCTTTGAATTCCGGGTTTGATTGAATGAATGGCATTGAACTGGGCATTATAAATAATTTCAAAAAGTTCTCTTTGTTGTTGGTTAGGCCCTCCAAGAACAAAAGTACGACTAATATCGGCATGGTAACCTTTATAAAGTGCACCAAAATCAAAAAGAACAAAATCTCCTCTTTCTAATTTTTTATTACCAGGTTTGCCATGCAATAAGGATGTCTTTGATCCTGAAAGGACTATAGTATCAAATGAAATTCCTTCAGCACCATTGGTTCTGATATTATATTCAAGACTGGCCGTTATTTCAATTTCGCTGGTACCTTCCTTTATTTTTGGAATAGTGAGTTCCAGCGCTTTATCTGATATCTCACACGCTATTCTGATAGATTCAATTTCTGTTTTATCTTTAATCTTTCTTAATTTTTCAATTGCTCCGTCTATATCAACCAGTTCAACATTATTCAGTCCGCTACTTAACGTTTGAAAAGTGTTAAATGTAACAATATGGCCTTCAAATCCTAACCGCTTTATTGCTAGTTTTTTCGTAAGGTATTCATACGTTTCAATACCGTATCTTTTATCGTGTACCCAGTTTAAAATCTCTATCTCCCGGTGACATTCTTTACGGGCTTGTTCGGTATACCGTCCGTCAGTTAATAGTATACAACGGTTTGAAGTAATCATCAAAAACGACGAATCTCCTGTAAATCGGCTTAAATATGTTACATTTGATTTTGATGATACAAGAATACCATCCAGTTCCTTCTTCCGGATATAATGTAATATTTTTTTTATTCTGTCCACTGTTAAAATGGAATTGAGTGACAGCTAATAAGATCTTTGATCTCAGGAAAATAGTCTTTTAATATCTGATATAAATCCGGATCATATTTCTTTAATTCATTTCTTGTATTAACAAAGTTATGCTTTCCGTCTGGTTCCTGAACTTCAGCATTTACATTAAACCAGTTTTGGACTCCTTCAGCCCAGTATTCCTCAATATTAGTGGCAGCATAGGTATTATCCCATTTACCATTAGCCACTGCTTTATCAAGAGACTTTTGAAGCCGTTCATCTATTGAAGGGTCAGTTCCTTTTATTCCAACCAAATGTATCGTATGGGCAAATTCATGTATTAAAATGTCTTCCGCATGGTATTTGTCGATTTGATAACATAACAAGTTTTCTTCAGCACATGTTGTAAGTGGCTGATCTTTGGTTCCCCCAAGTCCACGTGCCCTTATATCCCAGTTTAAAGTTGTATCATTTTCCAAATATTTATGTTCTGGAATATCCGTCGTGCCTTCATATCTTGCCATTATCCCAACACGTACACCTGCCCCCTTCATTTCGTCAACAATTTCTTCAGAGAGCATACCTGTCATGTAAACTACAATATCACAAGCTTTAACAAGGGCTTCATCCGGAACTTTCCCGGAACTTATAACTGGAAATCCATTTGCATCAATATACTTTTTATAAAAAGGATCAAGATTGAGATGTGACGGTGGTACAGAAATTTTAATCTCACCGCACTTTACAGGTTCTTGTTCGTTTATTCTTTCAGAATGTTTCCGACTATTATCACTGAACGTAATAAATAAGGAACTTATTAAAATCGAAAAAATGATATTGTTACTAATCATGAGATAAAATTTTATTATGTGGGTATAAAATACAAAAAAAATTGTAAAAGCCGCTGTTATATTGACTTTATTTCAAAAAAGTTGTATATTTGAAACTAATGATACAAAACTATTTCTATAAAAATCTCTATCACAGATTCGGTAAAGGCCTTTATGAATGTTGGATATTCTGACCTTTCTTCTCAGTCCTAATAAATGATATTAACCCCTCCGGGGCCTCCAGTTCCGACCTATTATTTTCACAACGTGCCGTCGCTAAAGCGCAAAAGACAAGTTACATGAATTAAAACCACTACTTCTTTTCCATCAACCACGTGCCAACTAAAGATTTAGCAATGGGGCAAGCGGAACTTGTAGGAGGATTAATTAAAATAAGAAATCAATTGTTTTATTTTATCCTAAATCAATAAAGTACTTCTAATGTAGCAGAAGTAAATAAGGTTAATATCAAACAATTTGCAATAAATAACGGCCCAAAAAAGAATGAACTTCAATCTTATTCAAAGGATGTATGTTAAACTGGTATTGATGTAGCACTTGAAATAAAGAAAGAAGCAGTTCACCTAAAAATAGAAAAAAATAAATTATGTTAAATCTTCAAAATTCAATTTTGACTGTCTTACTAATTTTTGGTAATACTTTTCTTTTGCTTTGCCAAGTATCATTGGATGATTATAATAGGGCAGATTCTACCATCAGATTTAACAAACTGGTGTATCATAGCCCTATTTCACCTAAATGGATTGATAGCACTCACAACTTATGGTACAAAGTGAACACCGTAAAAGGAAGTGAATATAACCTGGTAAATGCAAAAACATTAAAGAAAAAAAATGCTTTTAACCAGGAAAAGCTTGCTGAAAAACTAACCCGGCTTACAGGTAAGAAGTATAACCCCTATTCCTTGCCATTGAAAAAAATATCTTTTAATAAAAATTTGACGGAAATGACATTTGTAATAGACAGCACTAAATGGCATTGTAACCTTTCAAATTATAACATCTCCAACAAAAAAAAAATAAAGTCCGGGCGTATTGAGAAATATTGGGGAGAAACAGAGGAAGAATATAATTATAATCCTGTATTTTCAAATGATAGCCTCTGGTATGCATTTATAAGAAATTATAACGTATACATAAAAGACCGGGAAACAGGAAACGAATTCCAGCTTAGTTTTGATGGATCTGAAGGCGATTATTACTCGGCAAAAATTCAATGGTCACCGGATAACAAATACTTGGCCACTTTTAAAATAAGATCTAATACTAAACGATTTTTCTATTTTGTTGAATCATCACCAAAAAAACAGCTACAACCCATTTTGCATAAACGGGAATATCTTAAACCAGGTGATGCGGTTATCATTAGAAAACCTTCATTATTTAACATTAAAGAAAAAAAACAAATTACCGTTAAGGTGAACAACCTTGAAAATCAATATGAAATTTCAAATCTTAAATGGCGGAAAGATAGTCGTGGCTTCACTTTTGAATATAATCAGCGTGGACATCAGGTTTATAAGGTTATCGAGATAAATGCCAGTGATGGAAAATCAAAAATTCTTATTGATGAACAAAGTAATACTTTTATCGATTACAGTGGAAAAAAATTCCGGTACGATGTTAAGGATGGTAAAGAAATTATATGGGCATCAGAACGTGACGGATGGAACCATCTTTACCTCTTTAACGGATCAACAGGCGAAGTAAAAAACCAGATTACTTCTGGAGAATGGGTTGTTAGAGGTGTTGAATATGTAGATGAAGACAACAGGACTATCATTTTTAAAGGAAGTGGAAGAAATAAGAATGAAGACCCTTACTTCATCCATTACTATCGGATACATTTTGATGGTAGTGGCTTAAGCGATCTAACGCCTGAGAGTTCCAATCATCATGCAACATTTTCTGCTGACTACAAATACTTTATAGATATCTACTCAAAAGTTGACCAACCACCTGTTACTGTGCTTCGTCAATCGCCTTATGGAAAAACAATAATGCAACTTGAAAATGCCGATATCTCTGATTTGCTTGCCACCGGATGGAAACCTCCTGAGGTCTTTGTTGCTAAAGGAAGAGACGGAATAACCGATATTTGGGGTATTGTCTATCGCCCGACAAATTTTGACTCTACAAGGGTTTACCCTATAATTGAATATATTTACGCAGGGCCACATAGTTCTTTTGTCCCTAAATCATTCCAACCTTATTTTTATCCATTTTCAGGCTTGGCAGAACTAGGCTTTGTAATTGTCCAGATTGATGGCATGGGAACGTCTAACAGGTCGAAAGCTTTTCACAATATATGCTATAAAAATTTAAAAGACGCCGGATTTCCAGACCGGAAAATATGGATCAAAACACTTGCCAGTAAATTTGAATACTTGGATACAACCAGGATAGGTATTTTTGGAGGATCAGCAGGAGGGCAGAATGCAATGTCCGCTCTTCTTTTTCACCCCGATTTTTATAAAGTTGCTGTTTCCTCGTGTGGATGCCATGATAACCGTATGGATAAAATTTGGTGGAATGAACAGTGGATGGGATATCCTATTGGCCCTCATTATGAAGAATGCTCGAATGTTATAAACGCTCACAAGCTTCAGGGAAAATTAATGCTAATAGTAGGTGAAATGGATGATAATGTAGATCCTGCTTCAACCATGCAGGTAGTTGATGCTTTGGTAAAAGCCGAAAAAGATTTTGAATTGTTAGTTTTACCTGGAACAAACCACACATTAGGGGGTAAATATGGCGAACGGAAAAGACGTGACTTTTTTGTAAAACATTTATTGCATGCCAGACCACCGGATTGGAATACGATAAAAAAATAAAATTTTTGATTGTTAGCACATTTAGTAAATTAATGCTTGTAAAAAATTATTATAATACTTAAACAAAAAAAATTATGAAACCATTTTCTAAATTATTATTCTTTGCAATTATTTTAGGTTTGCTCTTATTTTCCTGTAAGCCTGAGGTTAAGAACCATATTGAAACCAATGGACCGGAAGTAATATCATTCCGTGCTTTACCTTTTGAACTGACAGATGTAAAGCTTCTTGAAGGACCATTTAAAAAAGCAACAGAATTAAATGTAAAGTCGCTATTAAATTATAAACCAGACAGATTTTTAGCAAAGTTTCGGACAGAAGCAGGGCTCAAAGCCAAAGCTGAACATTATCATGGTTGGGAAGATAATACCATTGCCGGACATAGCTTAGGGCATTATCTAACAGCCTGTGCATTAATGTACCAAACAACGGGAAATTCACAATTTTTGGATAGGGTAAGCTATATTGTGGATGAACTGGAAATTTGCCAGAATGCAGATAAAGATGGTTATATTGGAGCATTTCCCGATGGGAAAAGAATTCTTGAAGAAGAAGTTGCAAAAGGCAATATAAGATCTGCAGGTTTTGATCTAAACGGAATATGGGTACCGTATTATACCCAACACAAAGTTATGGGAGGCCTTCGCGATGCTTATCACTTATGCGGAATTAAAAAGGCTTTGGAAATTGAAAAAAAGTTTGCAAACTGGCTTGAAAAAATTGTAAAAGACTTACCCGATAGTTCAATACAAAAAATGCTACATTGTGAACATGGCGGTATTAATGAAGTTCTGGCCGAATTATATGGAGATACAAATGATGAACGTTTTTTGAAACTATCGAGGATTTTCCATCATAAAGCTATTCTTGACTCTTTATTAGAAGGAAAGGATATTCTCCCCGGAAAGCATGCCAATACGCAAATTCCTAAATTAGTAGGATTAGCTCGACGATATGAACTTACCGGTGATGAAAATGACCGAAAAACAGCAGAATTTTTTTGGGACAGAGTAGTGAACCATCATTCATATGTTACCGGGGGCCATTGTAATAATGAATATTTTGGCCCTCCCGACCAACTTCGAAACAGACTAGGCCCAAATACTACCGAATCATGCAATGTGTATAATATGCTAAAGTTAACCCGTCACCTTTTTATGTGGGAAGCAAAACCAGAGATGGCAGATTTTTATGAACGTGCTCTATTCAATCATATACTTTCATCTCAGCATCCGAATGACGGCCGGGTTGTCTATAATCTATCCATTGATATGGGAGGCAGGAAGGTTTACCAGGACCCTTACTGGTTTACCTGTTGTATTGGTACTGGTATGGAAAATCACTCCAAGTATGGAGGCAATATATTTTTCCATAATAACGAAGAACTTTTTATTAGTCAGTTTATTGCTGCAGAATTAAACTGGAAAGAAAAGAGTGTTAAAATACAACAGGAGACCTCATATCCTGAAGAACAGGGAACGACTATCAAGTTTGAATGTGAACATCCGGTAAAACTAACCCTGCAAATTAGATATCCTTATTGGGCTGAAAATGGTGTTGAAATATCAATTAACGGTAAAAAACATAAAGTAAAACAACAGCCTGGCAGCTTTATTCCTGTTCATAAAACATGGAAAAATGGTGATATAGTGGAAGTGAAAATACCATTCTCACTTCGTCTTGAATCAATGCCTGATGACTCAAACAGGGTGGCCATCATGTATGGACCTCTTGTGTTGGCTGGAGATCTTGGTACTGAAGAAGATCCGAACGTTCACAATCCACTTTATGTTCCTGTTTTGATGACCAGCGACCGTAACCCTGCTAGCTGGACAGAACCGGTGACAGAAAAAATAGATGAATTTACAACTAAAGGTGTTGGCAAACCTCGCGATGTTAAATTAAAACCATT